>JANLWR010000969.1:0-7317 GCA_031364625.1 Deinococcales bacterium
CCGTAGTACATGCCTGGGGTGTTCGGGTCTTCTTTGATCTGAAAGAAATTCTCGATTGGATTTGGGTTGACCCTTGGGTATTGCTGGTAATACTCGCTGATGTTCGGGTCGTCGTTGCGTCCGCTGCCCATGTAAGAATGCAGTTCGTGCCGTCCAAGGTGGTTGATGACCTCGGATTCTGTGCCGTCCTGGTTCATCGTCCAGGGGAAGAACTGGTTGAAGGTGTGCGATGGAAACACAGTTCCTGCGGCGGCTCTGTCGTCTCGAGGTTCTGGATAGATTTCAGTTCTCGAGCTTAAAGCTTTGGCAGTCACGGCTTCAGATTCGTAATTGAATGTGCCGTAAGTCCCAGCATCATACGTGTCGCTGTCGGCTTGTTGATCGCGTTGCAAGTGATCCCACTGGGTGAACAGCAACCGTCCGAAACTGTCCACAAACGGCGTGAAATCACCGCTCGGCGCGTGGTTCAACAATTTCAAATTGCCTGTTTTCGCATCCAGACTCCACAACCCAGACACCACGGGGGCTTCCTCGTACTCGTCGCGTTGCGGGTACAAATGCACGTTGCCGTCTCGAGGGCGGTCGGTGGTGAAAATAATGCGGTCATCTGAGCCGTAAATTGGTGAAACATTGTTGTAGGCGGGTTGGTTTGCCACTTTGCTAATGACTGGCGTTTGGGACGGCTCGAGGTTGGTGATTTCAAACAATTGCCAGTGCGTGGTCGGTTCTGTGTACTGTTCGGTGGGCGCTCCGATCACCATCGAAAAAATCAGTTTCTTGCCGTCCCAACTTGGGCTTGGGTCACGTACGGCTATCGCATTTACACCTTGCAAACCGTCCGTGCCGTAGCCTGCGGCTTTGGTCAAGTTTTTCAGGCTGCCGTTGCTGTACCGAATCCACAAATCTCCACCTCGCGGCACAGACCCAATACTCGAGAGGTGATTACCGAAGGTGCTGGCGATGGTCGTAAAATCATCACGCATGGGGACTTGGGTGACGAACACAATGCCGTTGCTGGTGGTGGAAATCGGATTGATTGGGGCTGACTGAGCGGCGCAAGCAACCACGCCAAGCAACAGAACCACACACACTCGAGTAAAGGTCATAAAATCAGTTTAGAACGGCTTGCAAAAATCTAACGTTCATTCTCGAGAAACCTTGTGATGCAAGGGATTTAAGCGAACACAATCAGCGGCAAGTAACAACTGACCACCCAATTTGGCATGTCCACGACTTCAGAAATTCTAAGATCACACGCCACGCTGCACAGGGCATATGCGTCCTTTGGCTCGAGTTTGTACGTCCGTCCCATGTGGTCAATCATGGCTCGAGTTGCGTCTTTGGCGGCAAGCATCAAATCTGGTGCGACGCCAGTGGTGGCGTAATAACCTTTTTCGTCGTGGTGTCGCGTGACCGGACCAGCCGTGCGAAATTGTGGGCTTGGCAAATTACGGGCTTTCTCGAGATTGAACCGCAGCACGACATTCATGGGGCTTTCAATCGCAGTCCCGCAAACCTCGCCGTCGCCTTGCGCGGCGTGGGTGTCGCCAACCGAAAACAGTGCGCCAGGCACGTCAACGGGCAGGTACAACGTACTTCCAGCGCTCAAATCACGAATATCAAGATTTCCACCCACCCGACGCGGCGGCACAACACTGTGATGCCCAACCTCGGCGGGAGCAACGCCAATAACCCCTGTAAACGGTTTGATCGGCACGCTTGCCAACCCAGGCAGAAAATGCGCCACTCGAGCGTCGTGTTCAGAGACAATCAAATGCGGGTCTGGGAATTCGTCCGCAAGCAACCCAAACCCAGGAATAAGAGCCGTCCAACCCCAACCGGAGGTTTTAAACTCGAGGAACTCAACGACCAGGGCATCGCCCGGTTCTGCGCCCTCGATGAAAATTGGACCCGTCACAGGGTTGACATTGCCAAAGTCCAGATTGATCAAATCCTGCAACCCACTTTTGCGGTTAAACTGCCCGCCGCCCGCGTCCAAAATCTCAAACTCGAGCGTCGTGCCTGGCGTGATGCGGTGCGCTGGTGGCAGGCTGTTGTCCCAACCCAAATGGTGCGAGTGAATGGTTTGCCAATGGTGATGGTGGTCGCTCATGGGATTCCTTTTGGTGTCTCGAGATTTTGGTGGTTTTGATTTTCGTAGGGGCGCAAGCGACCATGCCCGTTAGCGATTCCGCCCGTGAGGTGCATCTTGGAATCAAGAAGGTGCATTTTATGGTCAAGAACGCCTTGCGCCTTGCCCTTGCGCCCTTAACGTATTCAACAATTCATTCCAAGATTCTCGAGATTTTGCATTCAAAAAAATCGCTGTGCTCGAGGGCGCATTGCTACAATTATTTGACGCTCAAACGCTCATACGCAATGAAATGAATCGGGTCAATAAAATCGGTGGCGGTCCCAACCAGTTTTTCGCTGTGCATGGTGTACCGCACTTCGTTAAACATGGGCACCCAAACGCTTTGATCCATCAGTTTCTTGTAGATTTTTTTGTACGCCTCGAGCCTTTTGGTGCGCATTTCTGGGGCGGTCATCTGGTCGGCTTTGGATGCGGCGGCGTCGAGGGTTTTGTCGCAGGTGAAGGGCCAGTTCCAACCGCCTTGGACGGCGCTGCGACAGCTTAGGATGGGCCAGTAAAAGTCGCTTGGGTCTGGGTAATCTTGCGTCCATGCCATGCCGCCCGACCAGACGAGTGGCGCGGTTTTGGGTGTACCTGCGGCTTCGATCACGGTGCTGGCGGCTTGGGATTTCAGTTCAATTTTAATGCCGACGGCGGTAAGGTCTTGTTGGATGCTTTGCGCAATGCGTGGGTTTGGGTCGGTGGAGTTGGTGTAGAGGGTGCTCGAGAATCCTTTGCCCAGACCTGCGGCTTTCAGTAAAGCTTTGGCTTTTTCTGGGTCGTAACCGTAACCCTTATAGCTCGAGTCGTAGCCTGGCATTTTGGGGGGCAGAATTTGATTGGCAATAAGCCCGCGTCCGTTGATGATCTTTAAGACTTTTTTCTTGTCGATGGCGTATTGCAACGCTTGACGCACGCGCACGTCGTTGAATGGTTTGATGCCTGAGTTGATCGACACGTAGGTCGTGTTGGGAACGGCGCTGCTGACGATCAAACTTTTCAGCTTTGGATCACTTTGGGCTTGCAAGAAATTCGCGGGCGCAATGCCGTCACCGAGCAAATCGACCTCGCCGCGTTGGAGTGCCAAGTACGCCACGCTGGGGTCTTGCCCAACTTTAATATTGACCGTCTCGAGTTTGGGCAGAGATGAAATGAAGTAATTCGGGTTGCGTTTGAAAGTGAGTTCTTGCCCGGTCGTCCAACTCTCGAGCGTGAACGGTCCGCTGCCGACGGGTTTGCGTCCCCAGTTTTCGCCGGCTTTGATGACTTCCTCTTTGGGGACGATCAAACCAAAATTGGTGGCGAGTACGTTCAAAAATGCGGCGTTGGGTTGCGACAAGGTCACTTTCACCGAGTTGGGATTTAATACTTTGACACCGCTCAAATCTTTGCTTTTGCCGCTCGAGAAGGCTTCACTGCCCGCAATGTCGGCAAAGAATCCTGCGCCTGGACTTTTGGTTTTGGGATTCAAAACCCGCTCGAGGGTGTATTTGATGTCGGAGGCGACCAGTTCGCGTCCGTTGGTGAATTTGATGCCTTTGCGAATCTGGAACGTGTACGATTTGCCGCCGTCACCAACCTTGGGCATCGCTGCGGCAATTCTAGGCTCGAGGTCGGTGGTGCCCGGTTTGTAATCGAGGAGCGCATCAAAGACCATTTTGATGGCGGGCCAGTTCTGCCAGTCGTAACCCACTTGCGGGTCGAGCGTGGCGATGTCGTCTTTGTAGGCGATGACCATGCCACCCTTTGCGGGTGACTGCGCCAGGGCGAGGGTTGCCGCGACAACCGTGACGCCCAGACCAACCAATGCTCGAGAGACGGACTTTGGAACCCTGTTCTCTGAAACCCTGTTCATACGAACCTCCTGTGAATCACATCGGTAAGTTTTTGCGAATCAAACGAATCTGTCCTCGGTGGTTGATCTCATCTTCAAAGACATGAAACCAGCACCAGTGGTTGTTTGCCTTGCGGGTTTGGTTGTAATCAAATTCTTGATGCAACCAAGCATCATCTAAAGTTCGGAATTTCTCGAGTGTGGCTTTGCGGATGGTTTGAAGTTGCTCGAGATAATGGGCTAACGGTTTGCCTTTGATTTCTTTGGCGCGTTCACCCAAGTCGAGTCCAGCGAGCCAAGGTATAAGTTCGGGGTCTTCGTCTTCGATCCAACGATGTTCAAAAGTTCGGGTTTGATACAAAAATTCGACGGCGGCAAAATGCTCGAGCAGCGCCGCAATCGAATTGCCAAAACCTGCTGGCACAAAGTCGAGTTGTTCAATACTTAAATCTCTTACCGCGTGCAAGGTGGTTTCTCGAGCGTAATTCATCATGGAGACCAGCCGCCCGATGTGTGGCGTAAAACCTGGGATGTCTTTGACAAGATAATCCGCATCCATAATTCCCCCTTATTCGTATCGTACTCGAGGATCAGCCAGTGGGTATGCAAGGTCGGCTAGCAAGTTGCCAATCACGATCATGACCGCGCCGAGTTGCACCACGCCCAAAATCACGGGAATGTCCACGACCCGAATGGCATCCCAGACGAGTTTACCGACGCCAGCCCAGCCGAAGACGCTTTCGACCACGACCACGCCGCCCATGAACACGCCAATGTCCGAGCCGATCATGCCGATCACGGGCAGCAGCGCGTTTTTCAGGGCGTGCTTGGTGATGACCCTCGAACGTAAAACGCCTTTGGCGGTGGCGGTGCGCACGTAATCTTGTCCGAGCACCTCGAGCATTTCGGAGCGAACCACCCTGGCGTACCAACCCGCGCCACTGATGCCGAGTGTCAAGGCGGGCAGAATGATGTGGGCAATTGTGCCGTAACCTCCCAGTGGAAAAAGTGGGAATTTGAAGGCGAAAACGTACAACAGGCTTAAACCGAGCACGAATTGCGGCAAACTGACCCCCGCAAACGACAGCATCATCAAGCCTCGATCCAAGAAACTTCCTGGCTTGAGCGCCGCCAGAATGCCCGTAGGGACGCCGAGCAGCAATTCAAATAGAATTCCCGCCAGCATCAACTCGAGGGTGGCTGGAAGCCTCGAGAGTAAAAGCTCGGTGACATTAACACTTTGCTTGTAGGAGCGCCCGAGGTCGCCGCGCAAAACCTTGCTCAGGTAAATCACACATTGCTCGAGAATGGGTTTGTCCAGCCCGAGTTCGTGCCTGATGTTGTTGACGGTTTGCACACTGGCGCTCGGACCGGCAACCATGCGTGCTGGGTCGGCGGGCAGCAAGACCGCCAGCCCAAAAGTTAAAACGCTGACGGCGAGCAGCACCAGAAGTCCTTGAAAGATTCGCTCGAGCAGCAATCGCATCAAAACCCCGTCCGTTTTGCACTCGGGTCGATGGCTTCGCGCAAGCCTTCGCCGAGCAGATTGAACGAGAGCGCGGTCAGTAAAATCATGATGCCAGGAAACGCCACCAACCACGGCGCGGACGTGAAATAACTTTGGCTTTCGTTGATGATCCCGCCCCAACTCGGCATGGGTGGTTGAACGCCAACGCCCAGAAACGACAGGGTAGCCTCGAGCATGACGCTGGTGCTGATGCCGAGCGTCCCCCAAACGACAACCGTTGGCAGCAACCCTGGCAGCACGTGACGCAACAAAACCCTGGCTTGACTCGCACCCAAACTTTCGGCGGCGGTCACGTATTCTCGAGATTTCAAACCCAGCACCTGCCCGTAAACCACCCTGGCAAGGCTGACCCAATTTAAGAGCGCAATGACCAGCGCGACAATCCAGAGACTCGGTTTGAGAATCGCGGTCAGGGCAATGGCGAGCAGCAAGACTGGAAACGCGGTCATCAGGTCGGTGAAACGCATCAACAACGTGCCGACGATGCCACCGACAAAACCCGCGATCAGACCGACAAACACGCCAATCAAAACCGCCGCGCCGTTCGCCAGCACCCCAATCAACAAGGACACTCGAGCGCCGTAAACAATCCTCGAGAACAAATCGCGCCCGAGCAAATCCGTGCCAAACCAGAAACTCGAGTTTGGAGCGATGGGTGCGCCCATATCGCTCAAGCCTTCGGGGAAGTTGAGGTCAGGGTTTTTAAGTGCGAGTTGCGGCGCGAACAGCGCCATCAGGGTCAAGACGATCACCGTAAACAGCGCCAGCATCACCAGAGGGTCGCGCCAGAACCGTTTCCAACGTGGGGTTAAACCTCGAGTTTGCAATTGTGGCGTGTGAGGCAAACCCGTGTCTGTCATGCACCCGAGCCTACCAGGAATTGAGCCTCGAGCATTGAGGTTGGAAATCAGTGCAACTCCAGGAAGCTGAGTGGACTGGTTTCAAACCAACTTCCACCAATTGGATGCTCGAGATTGGCACGTGGGCAATGCAGACTGAAACGGAATTGGTCTTAAAAAGCCGCCGGGTTGTGCCCTCGCGCTTGCTCGAGGCTGGGTTTGAGTTTGAAAACCCCGAATGGCACGAGGCGGCAGCAGATTTGGTGAAACGCTGGTAGGCATTGCGGCAAAACCTTAACGCTCGAGAATCAATATTGGTACATTTTTGAAGCTGCCTTTTAATCTGTTCCGAACAGCTTAAAACCCATCTTGTGACCAACCCGTGACCAAAATGGGTCTAAGATGTTCTTGCAGGGAACATCTTCAATAACTTATTCCCAGTTTTAAGTTTGCAACTCTAAATTTAACTTGTTCACCTCGAGGGTAAACCTTCTCGAGCGTCAAGCATCATTCTCAATTTTAAATCAAGCGGGGGAAACCATAATGTTTAACCTTGAAAGTCAGACGCCATCAGGCATCAGCGAATCGATGATGAATCATTTTGTCGGCTCTATCGATTTAACAGGCGCTGAACTCGAGTTTGCAGGAATTTGCGTACATGTGACCAGCGGTAAACTTGGGCATTACGACCCCAAACGCCGTCAGGTCAGTGGCAGCCTCAACATTGTGAGTTTAATCAAACCAAGTTTGCTCTCGAGTTTGGTCAAAATTCGTTGGAGGGACCAAGAATTTGAAGTGATGATGATCTCGTTAAAAGAAGCCAGTATTCAAAACGAGTTGACGCTCAAATTTGTGGCACGTTTGCTGCGCTCAGAAGTACCAATTCTGGTTTGAGGCTTGCGTTTCTAAAAAAGCCACCCCGAATTTTGGGGTGGCTCGAGCTTTGGCGTGAGCACCAAAACCTATGGCAGGCGGATTTTGA
>JANLWR010000977.1:0-8072 GCA_031364625.1 Deinococcales bacterium
TGGTACAAGGCTTGCTCGAGACCCAATCGCAACTTGACCTCGAGTTTGACATCTGGTTCGAGCCTTGAGAGTCGCTCGAGGGCTTCACAAAAAAAGACTTCTGCCTTTTGAAACGCGAATTGCTCGAGTGCCTCGAACCCCGCGCGTTCCGCCCAGTGCAAGGCGCGGCTGACATCCTCGGCGGCTCGAGCGTGACGCAATCGTTCAGCCGCCTGACCACGCTCAAACGGGACTGCCTCGAGCGCCTCAAGCACCCGAGCGTGAAGCAACACCCGCGTTACGGCGGGAATCCCCTCAAGCACCGCCTCGAGCATCAAATCGTGACCAAAACGTCCAGCCCGCATGATCTGGTCACGCTCGAGTTGTTCATTGGCTTCGATCAACGCCAGCGCGTCGGTGTTTAAAACCCGAGCCGCCAGCAACAAGGTGAACGATGACCCTGCCAGCGCCGCGACCCGTGCCAAATCTCGAGCTTGTTTGTTCAATCGCCCCAACCGTGTTTGCAGCAAAGCCTCAACCGCCGCCAAACGTGGCAATACCGATTCGATGCCATCAGATTCATGCCACTCTCTTAAAGTCTCGAGCACAAAAAACGGGTTGCCTCCAGTGGCACGGTGTACCCGGTCTGCGTCCAAAGTTGATGTTGGGTCTTGCTCGAGAAGAAGTTTTACAGCTGCTAACTCGAGCGGTTCGAGTTGAATCAATACCGCCTCGTTCGAGCGCACAAATTCGTCCACCCGGGTCTGAACCTCAGGCTGCAACTCGCCACGTCGAAAGGTTAAAATTGAACGAATTGCGGGTTGACGTTGACCCGCCCGAGTTGACAGGTACACGCCCAATTCAAAACTGGCGGGGTCAAAAAATTGGGCGTTGTCCAGAATTAAACCAACTGAGCCTTGAAAGTTTTGCAGCAAAAATTGGCTGACCGCCTCGAACAAGCGCACTTGACCCTCGAGCGAAATATTTTGGGCGCTCGAGTCCTCTTCGGGCGCGAACTCTGGAACCAAGCGCCCCAACTCCGAGCGAATCCACGGCGCAAACATCGCCAAAGGCACTTCGGGCAGCGCATTTCGCAAGCGCTGGGTGAACATGGCATACGGCGCGGCGGCATCGTTTGGACGGCATTCAATTAAGGTAAACGCCCCTTTGGATGCCGCAAACTCGAGCGCCAAACGCGTCTTGCCAACACCAGGCTCGCCCACAATAAACACGAATTTGTTGGCATTCCACGCCGCCTCGAGTTGCGCCCATTCGCGCATTCGCCCGACCAATGGATTCGAGCTTGCGTCTAAACTCGAGCGTTGAGGCTTGACGGCTGTCACCGTCCGAGCCAGTCGCAACTCGGCAGCCAGCGCCAGCGTCTCCGGTGCGGGTTCAATGCCCAAATTCTCTCGCAAGGTTGTACTAAAGCGTTCAAACCGCTCGAGCGCCCGCGAGGACTCACCTGCCTGCGCCAAAGCCCGCATCGCGCCGCGCACGGCTTCCTCGCGCCACGGGTCAAGCTCGAGCAAACTTTCAAAGGCTTCATGAGCATTGATCCAGTCCTGCAACCCCAGCAAGCTCGAGGCATGAGCCGCCAGCGTTTGAGCGTAACGTTCCTGCCAGCGCTCTCGAGCCAGCAGCAACCACTCCTCGAAATTGGGCGCGTCGGACACCATAAACCCCTCGAGCAACACACCGCGTCTAAGCGCTATCGCTTGCGCCCATTCGCCGTGCGCCAGCAGGCGTTCAAACCGCCCAAGGTCAGTCTCCACCCCAGCCGCCAAACGCAAACGCCCACCCGACTCCTCGAGCACCCCAGCGAAGGCGGTATCCCGCAGACGGTACAACTCACTGCGCAAATTCGCTCGGGCGCGATCATCGCTGGCTTCCCACAACAGCGCCGCCAATTCTGCCCGCGAAGCCGACCCCTCGAGTGCCAAATACGCCGTTAACGCCAGCAATTTACGGGTGGGCAATTGCACGCTTTTGCCCACCAAGCGCAACTCAGGACTCCCAAACAACCAAAGTTCTGGGACAGCAGGTCGTCGTCCACGGCTTGGGCGAGGCACGCTATTAGTGTACTGCAAGAATCTCGAGCATCATTTTGAATCCAGGGCAAACGCGATCATCGAAAGCATAGCCAAAGTGCAAAACCATTGTGGTTGAAGAGGTCAAAAGCCCATTATGGCTTGCAATCTGAACTCGAGCGGATAATGGAATCATGATTCAAAAACCCGCATTCAAATGGCTCGAGCCTGTTCGAGGTTGGCGATGAATTCTTTGTTGCCACTTTTGGTTGTGGCTTTGATGGTGCTGCCTTTGATTGCCGCTTTGGTTTTTATGGCGAGGATTCGCAAAAGGTTTGACTCGGGCATGGTTTCGGATCAATCTGCCACTGATCTGAACATGCGTCCAAGTCTTGATGCACAACATTTTTCCCTAAAAACCAATTATCAATCCGAAACCCTAACCTGGCACGCCAGCGTTCAAAATGGCGACCAACAAATCGAATTCAATCATCCCAGCGAATTGATGGCGTACCTTGAAGATTTTGATGGTGAAGTCGCAAAAACCGCCCTCGAGAACACAAAAAAACAATTGAAAGCCGTACTCGAGGATATTCAGAAGAAGAATTGAATCAAGCACGACTCAGCCTCCTCGAGAAACCCATGTGCTCTCAATGTTACGCTCGTCCCGACCTTAACGCGTTAGACTCGAGCCATGAATTTCGCGGATTTATTTGTTCTCGCCCAACGTGGTCTGCTCCGCCGTCCCGTCAGGACGTTTCTGACGGTGCTGGGCATTGTTGTGGCGGTGGCTTCAATGGTCATTTTCCTGAGCTTAGGCGAGGGTTTTAGGCGGGCTTTGGGGGCTGAAATCGGCAATGTCGGACCCGATTTGCAAGTCACCTTGGCGGGCAACGAAAGCTCGAGCGTCTTCGGCAGCCCGATTCCTGACGTGCCGCTCGAGAATGCAGGGCGTTTTGAGGGTGTGGCGATTGAGCTTGGCATCAAGCAAGTGATCCCGTACATTCTGACGGCTCGAGGCAGTTTTTCTGGGCAGGGCTATTTGATCGCGGGTTATCCGTTTGAGCGCGTGCCACTTTCGGATATTTACCCAAATTTAAAATTGCTCGAGGGTCGTCTTTTTACTCCAGCCGATTCGCTCGAGAACGTTGCGGTGGTTGGTTCGGCGGCAGCCAAAAGCGCAAGTTTAAAACTGGGCAGTGTCCTGCGTTTAAACCGTGATGCCAGTTTTAAAGTGGTTGGGATTTTACAAAAAGGCGATGGTTTTACCGATTCATTTATTTTCGTGCCGTTTAACGCACTGGCAAAAGGTATCGGTATTAGCAATCGCGCCACCGGAATTGCTATTAAATTAAACGATGCCGGGGATGCCCGTAAAGTTGCCACCGCCCTCAATGCAAGATTTACAGATTTAAACGCCAAAACCCAAGGTGATGTTTTGAGCATTCTCGATAAAGCCATTGCGATTGGCGATGCGTTTCGGTTTGGCATCAGCCTGATTTCGCTGATCGTTGGCGGTCTTGCCGTGGCAAACACCGTCATGATGGGTGTTTACGAACGCACCCGAGAATTTGGTGTGATTCGCGCAATTGGCGCAAAACCGAGTTTTGTCTTCAGCCTGGTCGTGCTCGAGAGTATGCTGCTGGCATTGATTGGTGGCGCTGGCGGCGTGCTGGTCGGTTATTTGGGTTCGTTCGTGGTGAATTTTGCCGTGCGCGATCTGGTCAGCGTATCCATTGCCGCCGTGACGCCAAGGTTGATTTTGTTGGCGGTGGGCGTGGCGGCGGTGCTCGGTTTGTTCGCGGGTTTGCTGCCCGCAAGAACGGCTAGCAAGCTCGTGATTACCCAAGCCCTGGGAAGGAATTAAGCACCTGTGAGCACCATTTTACAAGCCAGCGATATTTCCAAAGTCTACCCGAGCGGTGAAGACACTGTAACAGCCCTCAACCATTTGTCACTCGAGTTTGACGCGGGTCGAATCACCGCGATTGTTGGACCGAGCGGTTCTGGTAAAAGCACGCTTCTCAACTTGCTGGCGGGTTTTGACGTTCCCTCGAGCGGCAGCGTGACCCACAATGGCAACAGCATCACCGCCATGCCCGAGACGGCACTTGCCAGTTACCGATTGGCACATTTTGGTTTTATCTTTCAGAATTACAATTTAATCAGCATTTTAAACGCTCAAGAAAACGTCGAATTGCCGCTCTCATTGGCGAACGTGCCACGACTCGAGCGCACCAAACGCGCCAAAGAATTGCTGGCAAGGGTCGGGCTGGGCAAACGCAGCACCCACCGTCCCAATCAACTTTCGGGCGGCGAGCAACAACGCGTGGCTATTGCCAGGGCGCTTGCCACCAATCCCAGTGTGATCTTTGCCGACGAACCCACGGGCAACCTCGACAGCGCCACAGGTTCTGGGATTCTCGAGCTTTTAACCGAACCATATGAAGGTTCTGAAGCCCGAACACTGATTTTGATCACGCACGATATGGAAGTGGCTGCCAGGGCGGATAAAATTATTAAAATTCGGGATGGAAAGTTGGATTCAGGGGCTTGAATCACGCATGGCGGCGCGAATAATCTCGATGGTGTGAAGCACGGGCAGGTTATGCCCCAGTCGCTCGAGGTGCGTTTTTAATTGCGTTAAACAGCCAATATTCCCGCTGGCGATGGCATTCGCGCCCGATTCGATTACCGCTTTGGCTTTGCGCATCCCGAGTTCACGGGCGATTTCGGGTTGTTCGATGTTGTACGTTCCCGCCGAGCCGCAACAAATCTCGGGGTCGGCTAGCTCGAGCAGCGTTAAATTTTCGACGCTGGTGAGTAAACTTCGGGGTTGCGTTCGCACACCTTGCGCATGAGCCAAATGACAGGCGTCGTGATAAGCCAGTTTTAAAGGATTCTCGAGTTTTAAGGGCGTGACCAAACCGAGTTCGGCTAAGAACACGCTGACATCTTTGACCCGTGCCGCCAGCGCACTCGCCCTGATTTCTTCGGATTCGCCGGCGAACAACAACCCGTATTCGTGAATGCCCGAACCACAACCCGCCGCATTGGTGATGATCGCGTCAACATCGTCTGGGAAAACATTCAGATTTTTTCTGGCAAGCGCTCGAGCCTCGATTTGTTGTCCTGTGTGCATCAGAATTGCACCGCAACAACCCTGGCTTTTTGGAATAATCACCTCAACCCCATTTCGGGATAACACCTCGAGCGTCGCACGGTTGATTTCGGGCGCGAGCACCTGTTGGGCGCACCCCGCCAAGAGCGCCACTCGAGCGCGTTTTTTGCCAACTGCGGGAACAAATTCTGGCATCTCGTAAGTTTTCGGCAGCGTGTCGGGCAACAACTCGAGCATGGCTTGCATGGGTTTGGGCAAGAAGGGTTTCAAAGGCTTTCCAAAACGCCCCAAGCTTGCCGCCAAGCGAAACCGCTTCGGGTGCGGCAGGGTGCTCGAGATTATTATTTTGGTCAGGTTTTTCAACTCGAGTTTCGGGCTTTGGCTTAAGGCTCGAAACGGTGCAAGCAACTCGCCGTACTGCACCCCACTCGGGCAGGCGGTGACGCACGCCAGACAGCCCAAGCAACGATCAACGTGAACATTCGCCTCAGACATCGATAGGTTTCCCTCGAGCACCTCTTTCATCAGCACAATCCGTCCGCGCGGCGAATCCATTTCCTCGCCCAGAACACGGTAGGTTGGGCAGGTCGGCAGGCAAAAACCGCAATGCACGCAAGCTTCGACCGCCTCAGCCATCGCCGTGCCTTGAGCGCCGTATTTTTCGGGTGGAATGTTATGTTGCATCAAATTTCCTCTCCGCATCAAAGGTGTTCAAAACCCGTTCGAGCAGCACCCCACCGACTTGTTTTCCCAGCAAAACTCGAGCCGTATTTCCGCGCAGCACCAAACCAGAAAGTTGAAGCTCGAGCAAAATGGCATCAAGATTCTCGATTGAATCCGTCCATTCGAGCCAAGCTAAATTCCCGCTCGAGATGTAACGCGTTCGTCCATGTTCCAAAATTTTTGTCTCGAGATTTGGGATTTTGCTGGCGGTGAGCGGAATTTTTACCAGTGCCGCGTTTGGTGCAAGCCACAAGAATTCCCTGGCGTCACTCCAGATTTCAGTGTCATCTCGAGTTGTCTGTCCCTCGAGTCCAACAAACTTTTGAAGGTTCTCGAGCCGCACCTCCAAAGCCTCTGGCACGCCACCAATCCGAATCATCACACTCGAGCCGAAAACGTCCAAGCATTCCAGATCAAAACTCGAGCCAGCCAATTTTTGCATGACTTCAAGCGCGGTTTTGGGGTTGTCACACTCGAGTTGCAGGGTTGCCCAGGCTTTGGGGGCTGGAAAAACTTTAAAGGTAAGTTCCGTCAGCACGCCAAACGCGCCCAGAGCGCCGCAGTGCATTTTGGGCAGGTCAAACCCGGCAGCGTTCTTCACAACCTTACCACCGCCCCGTACAAGCGCTCCCAAGCCATCTATAAATTGCACCGCCAGCACAAAATCCCGCACGCCACCAAAACGTTGCCGCCCAGAACCCGATAAACCAGCCGCCACCGTGCCGCCCAAGGTCGCGCCAGCCGTCAGAAACGGCGGGTCGAATGGCAAATGCTGCCCGTGCTCGGCAAGAATTTGGGCAATTTCGGACACTCGAGTGCCTGCCAGCGCCGTAAAAGTGTACTCGTTTGGGTCGTACTCGAGCATTCCCGAAAGTTCGTGCATCTCGAGATTCGCCGCGTTGGAAAGCGCGGGTTTTGTGCCGCAGCCACGAACTTTAACTCGAGCATTGGATCTGATGAAATCCTGGATTTCGGGAATTGTCATGCTGTATCTCCCAGCGTGCGATACAACCGCGCCCGAACCCGATCCTCAAGAATTTCTTGCTCGAGCGTCCAGCCCCATTCTGGTTTGATCTGAGGACGTTTGTGCGGCGTTAAAACCAACAATGTGTCCGTAATTTGCGCCAGTTGAAACATCAGCATTGGCAATTTTGAGTTCTCCACTAAATGCAGTGCGAAACTGCACACGATCAAACTGTAACGGCGTCCCTCGAGCATCCCGTTTGCAATGTCATCGAACGAAAATGTTTCGGCATGTAAGCCAGTGCGTTCAAAGTAGGCTTCAAAGGTATACGGGTCAATTCCCGAAACTTTTGCACCAAGTTCTTGCAACACCAAGGTCGCCTCGCCACTGCCGCACGCCAAATCGAGCACGTGTTCAAGTTCAAGCTTCCACTCGAGCAGCACGCGCTTTAATAAGCTTTGAAGAATGGTTTCGTGCGGATTTCGGTAACTCGAGCCAAACTGCTGGTAAAAGCCAGTCACGCCGTGTTCTTCGTAAGCGGGGCGGATGTCAGGCATTATTCCCTGGTGATAATTCCAGCCCGCTCGAGCGGATGCGGCGCGTGAGAGACGAGTGCGGGGGCTTCGCCGCTGGGGAACATTTTTCCAGGGTTGCTGAGTTCGAGCGGGTCAATGGAAAGCCGAAGGCGTTTCATGGCTTCAAGATCACCAAGTGAGAACATGATCGGCATGTGCTCACGTTTTTCGACGCCAACGCCGTGTTCGCCGGTGATACTGCCACCCAAACGAACGCACAACTCGAGGATTTCACCAGCCAAGTGCTCGGCGCGTTCAAGCGCTCCAGGTTCGCGCCCATCGAACAAAATCAGCGGATGCAAGTTGCCGTCGCCCGCATGAAAGACATTCGCCACCCGTAAACCCGCAAGGCTCGAGAGACGCCCAATTTCTTTCAGTGCCAAGCCAAGTTTGCTGCGTGGCACAACGCCATCTTGAACAATATAATCTGGGCTTAAACGCCCGACGGCACTGAATGCGCTCTTGCGCCCCTTCCAAATGGTCAGACGCTCGAGTTCGGATTGTGCAATCCTAACTTCATACGCCCCAGAATCCCGAATCACCTGCTCGAGTTCTATAAATTCGGCTTCGATAGCACGGTCTTCACCCTCGAGTTCGACGATCAACAACGCCGCCGCGTCTTTGGGATACCCCGCGTGAACGGCTGCCTCTGCCGCCTCTATCGCCAGGGCGTCCATGAT
>JANLWR010000979.1:0-5986 GCA_031364625.1 Deinococcales bacterium
GGGTATCGACAGAAATCAGTTTGGAATCCTCTGTAACAGGGTCGTCATTGCGCTCGAGTTTTACGCTGAGGTAACCCTCAACCGGTATTTTTTGAAACTCGAGGCGCAGCATAATGTTCGCGCCCGAACGGGTCAGTTCGGCGCGTCCAAGCACCAAGCGAGGCTCGAGTGAGAGTGGCGCGGGGGTCAGGGGCAAAAACGTATAGCTGCAACTCGAGAGTGCCACTAAAAATGCCAGGTTGATGAGCAATCGCATCTGATCCCGAGTTTACGCACTGTTGATGAAAACTTTTGTTTGATTAGGCTTCAAGCTCTTCTTCAGCCATTAAAGATGCCAGCAGTGGCTCGAGCGAGCTGCCATCGGCGAGTTCTTTGCTGATTTTTTCAATCGCGAGGCGTACCACTTCGGACTTGGAAACCAGCCGTTCTGGGCTGGAAAGTTCGTAGGCAGCTTTGGTTAATAACGCATCTTGCTCATCTGAAATCACGACCTGGAGGCGCTTTTTTTCTTTTTTGGGCATGTCATTGACCTCCGTATGCGGCATTGGGAGCAGTCTAGCATGGTTATCACCAGAGTTTCATAGGCAAAGTCGCTCATTGATAATGACACTCTCTTGTAGGAATCTTCACATTTTGAGCTGAATGTGTATTATACTCATCGCATGGCGATCAACATCGCAAGCAAAGAAATCATCAGATCAACGTCCATTCGCTCGAATTTCGGGAAGGATTCTCGAGCAGAAAGAATCAACATGCCACCCCTTTTTGAGTCTAAAACCATGTCAAACGCACCACTGATTATTCGCGGCGGCAATCCTGTCAGCGGTGTCTTGCCCGTAAATCCATCCAAAAATGCGGCATTGCCAATTATTGCCGCATCGTTGTTGATCGGTGAACCGCTGATCTTAAACGGCGTACCGCGTCTTTCGGACATGGAGTGCATCCTCGAGATTGTGAAATCCTTGGGGGCGAACTTTGAATGGATTTCGCAACACAGCCTAAGAATCCACACCCCAGAAATCACCAGCATCGAAGCGCCTTACAGTTTGGTGTCCAAAATGCGTGCCAGTTTCAACGTTTTGGGACCACTGCTTGCCAGAGCCGGCGAGGCGAGAATCAGTATGCCGGGCGGTTGCTCGTTTGGCGTGCGCCCAGTCGATCAGCACGTCAAAGCGCTACGGGCGATGGGCGCGACGGTGGTCGAAAACAATGGTGACTTTATTGCCGTGCGCGACCGACCGTTGACTGGTCGTTTCGTTTTTGATCTTCTCACCGTTGGTGGCACGCAAAATGCCATTTCCGCCGCAACCCTCGGCACGGGCATTGTGCGCCTCGAGAATGCTTCAATCGACCCCGATGTGATTGACCTGTGCAACTTTTTGAACACCATGGGCGCAAAAATTCATGGCGTTGGCACGCACACCATCGAGATCGAAGGCGTCGAGAAATTGCACGGTGGCGAGTACAACATCATTCCAGACCGCCTGGAGGCAGCCACATTTATGTTGGTCGCCGCCGCCTCACGCGGGGTTCTGACCCTGACCAATGCCAACCTCGATCATCTGCGTTCGGTCTCGGCAAAATTGATTGAAGCTGGCGTCGGCATCCTCGAGATGGACAACACCACGATTCGGATCGATGCCAGCGGCAACAAATTTAACCCCTTGCATTTGTCGGTCGCCGAATTTCCTGGTTTTCCAACCGACGTTCAACCCATGATGAGCGCATTTTTGGCGACCGTTCCTGGCACGAGCCGCATCACCGACCGCATTTACCCAACCCGTTTTGGTTACAGCGCCGAACTTAACCGGCTAGGTGCCAAAACCGAAGTGCTCGACTCGAGCATTTTGATCGAAGGCACGCGTCTGCACGGCGCTCCGGTCAAAGCTGCCGACATTCGGGCGGGCGCAGCCCTGGTGGTTGCCGCCGCCGCCAGTGAGGGCGAAACCAGAATTCAAGGCGTCGAATTTCTCAACCGGGGTTACGAGAACCTCGAGCAACGCCTGATGTCGATTGGTGTGGACACCACCCGCGACGGTTTGCGACTGGCACACGCGAGTTAAGCTTTAATGCAATGCTCGAGCGCCACCAATTCGGTGGCGCTTTTTTTGTTGTGTGAACATAAGCTCAAGAAAGCCTGAACGACAAAACAAGCTTGGATTCGTAGAATGCCACTCGAGGTTTCATGTGAAAAAGTTTTTGATGCTCATGGTCGCCGTTTTTGGTCTCTCGAGTTTCGGCTCGAACGCTTTTGCCGCCGGCGAGTATTTTGGTATTCGCTTTGAAGCCTTGATTCCTGCGGCTGGCACAGAATTTTCGGTCTTGTACCCGCTTTTGGGTGCAGAGTTTGGCGTGGAATTTGATGCTGGCGGAACTGATGTTGGCATTCGCGCCAGTGTCACGACTTTGATCGTCTGGTTTCGTCTCGCGCTCGATGCTTATTTTGTGCTTCCATCGAACCAGTACGGTTCGGGCGCATATTTTGGGCTTGGCGCCGGCTTGTTTGCCGTGCCATTCGCCAAAGCCAACACCAACGCTTTCTTGCCCGAGATTCGCGGCATTATTGGTTATCAAAGTTCAATCCCGACACTCGGAGGTCGCTTTTTTATTGAACTCGTGCCAAGCGTCTATTTTAACAACTCGAGTTCGGTGTTTATGGTCAGCCTCGGTACGGGCTTGACCTTCAGATAGCCACTAAAAACTTTTATATTTGACCACCAACTTGCGCAGGTTTTAGCGCTTGTCTGGTACGCTATTGAGGTGCAACGACCGCGCCGTGCCATCAACATTTTAGGAAATCGCCTCGAGACGGGCAGAATCGTCTTATACAGTCTATCGGTTGGGGTCTGTGTCGGGTTGGTGGGCATTGTTTTCGCTTGGTTGCTCGAGCTTGCCCAAACGGTGCTTTTAAGTGGCGTGACCGGTTTTCGTCCGCCAGGACTTCCCGCAGAGGGTGGCGTCTTGCAGTCGTTCGCTGGAGACCGTGCGTGGCTGCTGCCTGTGGTGTTGGTCATCGGGCTGGCGCTGGTGGCATTTGCGCGGCGCAATCCAAAACAAAATCTGGTCGAACCCGACGGTTTGGACAACGCTCTGGATATCTATCACAACCGCGAGGCTCGAGGTTCGTGGCAAAAAATCTTGCTCGAGACGGTATCTGGATTCCTGGCAAGCGCCAGTGGCGCTCCACTTGGGCGTGAGGGGGCTTTCTCGAGTTTGGCATCGTTGCTGTCCTTGGGATTCTCGAGGTTCGGACGGATTTCTGACGCCGACCGTCGTTTGATTTTTATTTCCAGCCTGGCGGCGGTTTTGGGCTTGGTTTTGCGTGCGCCGCTCGCCTCGGCGGTGCTTGCCGTCGAAATTTTGTATCGCCGTTTTGAATTCGAGATCGAAGCCCTGACCCCCGCCGTGCTCGCCAGTGTGGTGGCATTCACGATTTTTGGTGTGGCTCGAGGCTTCGATCCGCTGTTTGGAACCAATGTGGTTGGAGGTCAGCCGGTCTCGTCGTTTCCCGCATTTTTTGCCCTCGGTTTGCTCGAGGCGCTGGCGGCAGCCGGATTTGTTGCCGCCTTGATTGGACTCCGTGAAGCTTGGGACCGAACCAAATTGCCAGCCTGGACTAGGTTATTGATTGCCGCACTCATTTTTGGCGGGCTGGCGTACTTTAACCCCAACCTGCTTGGCGATGGTTTGGGCTGGACGCAGCTCAGTTTGAACGGTTTCATGACGCTCGAGGATACAAGTGTACAATTGATCCTGCGGGCGCTGATGGTGCTGGTCGTGGCGAGTGCGGGCGCAAGCGGAGGTTTGGTGATTCCAAGCCTGGTGATTGGTGGACTGCTCGCCAACATGTACTCGCTGGGACTCTCGAGGTTGATACCAGGGATTACCGTTGATCCTGCCGCGTTTACCTTGACTGGAATGGCGGCATTTCTGGCAGGAACGATGAACGCACCGCTCGCGGCAACCTTACTGGTCACCGAGTGGAGCGGTTACGGTTTGCTCGCACCGTTGCTGCTGACCACGCTGGCTGGTTATGTTTTAACGGGAAGGGAGAGCGTTTTAAAACATCAAGCCGAAAGCCGCAGCTCGAGTCCAGTTCACATCAACGAGTATTTGCGTGCCGCTACGGGTTTAAGTGCGACCCAAATCGAAGCTTCAAGTGTACCAAACGTGATTGAGAGTCCTGCCAGCACAACCATCGCAGCCCTGCCCGATCTTTTGGATTTGCTCTCAAGCTCGAGTTTAAGTGTCTCCGACGATGACGACGAGCGCCTGTACAAGTTCCCGGTGCCTCAGCCCTGGGTTGGACAGGCGGTCCGCGACCTCGAGTGGCAGCCCGAAGCCTTGCTGGTCGCCATTTTACGAGACGGTCATATTCGCGTGCCCAAAGGCATCAGCGTGCTCGAGGCGAATGACGAATTGGTGTTGCTGAGCGATCCTGATACGTTCAGTCGCTTGACTGCTAAACCTGGCGACCGTATTCAGGAAACCATTTCTGAACCAATCGTTCAGAAACGCAGGCGCTTTGACTGGCGCACTTGGTTTGCCAAGTCGTTTAAACGCCCCTCTCGAGACACCAGCAGCCAAAATAAAAGTTAAAGCTGCAACCCCCAACCCGAGGTTGCAGCTTTTGGGTTAGATTTTTACTTCATTTTTGGAATCATTACAGCGTCGATCACATGGATCACACCGTTTGAAGCCACAATGTCGGTGGCGACAACTTGAGCATTGTTGACCATGACTTTGCCGTCCTTGACGACAATTCGCAAAATGCCACCTTGAGCTGTTTTGATCGAGGTGCGTTTCACAACCTTATCGGCTTTGAGGGCTTTGCCGCCGATCACGTGGAAAGTCAAAATGCTGGTCAGGGTTGCTTTGTTCTCTGGTTTCAAAAGCGTTTCGACCGTACCGGCTGGCAGTTTGGCAAACGCCGCATTGGTTGGGGCAAACACCGTAAACGGACCGGCGCTCGAGAGCGTTTCGACCAAACCTGCAGCTTGCACGGCGGCGACCAGGGTGCTGAAATCCTTATTGCCTGCCGCAATATCAACAATCGTACCAGGGTTGCTCGATTGTGCCAGAACGCTCGAGAGTAAAACCGCACCGACAAATGCCAAAACTTTTTTCATGTTGTTCCTCCGACAAGAGATTAAGTTTTGCCCTCTCGAGCGACTGAACGTCACTACACACTTAAAAAGCAATAGCTCATACAAATGAATCGTAAGATAGACATATAAATTGAGCGAAGTCTCATTGGAGTCTTAAAAAACCAGCAGTGCAAATTACAAAAGTCGGCTCATTTTGTAGCGTATCCCTCAAACTTCTCGTCGCAAGTCTAAAGATCGCCATCAATGCCTATCAAATAAATGCTCGAGTTTAGAAACCATCGATCCATGTTTAAATCAATTTGGCGAGAACAACTTAAACTGGTACACTGCGTTCCGCATGAAGAAGTACCTCGCTCGAGTGCTGGCGCTGATCCTCACGGTTTTGCCGTGGGTCAGTGTTTTAGCCGCACCCAGGGTAAGCAAAGCCGAATCGGCGCTGGTTGGTCCAATGCAACCCGAACCGCATCAGGTTTCGCAAAGTCACCCGAGCAGCCCACCAACCCCAGGATATGCGTTCCTGGAGTTTTGGCAAACGGCGCAAAGTGTACGGGTTTCGCTCACCCACGCCAAACCACAAAATCAAAGCTTTACCGAAAATGCCAGAGATTGGTTTTTTCTACACGCACGTCTGCAATTGGACGGCGGTTAGAACACTTAATTCAGGTGGCTCGAGCAAAGTCTGACTTTGCTCGAGCTTTAATCGGCAGTCAAAACCCAGATCAACATTTAGGAGAATTAAATGACAGGTCCCGCGAAAAAAAGCCAAAGTGCTCAGACGCTAGCGCATCAAGCACGAAACCGAAACCAAAAAGCCCCGCAACCCTCGAGCGCCAACAATCACTTCTGGACAGGCATATTGCTGTTTGCTTGCATTTTAC
>JANLWR010000982.1:0-7208 GCA_031364625.1 Deinococcales bacterium
CAGAAATAGATTTTATAAATTCATATGTGCTTCTATTCTGCCAAGAATTTGTTAACAAAAATTCAAAAGCAATCTGTGTAAATAAAATTAGTTTGAATAAACCTTTACATGTTAGTTTAATACCTAATAAAAGGTAAATAAGCACAAGTAAAGTAAGTGATTGTGTTAAAAGATTTTCCATTTGTCTCTCAATAACTTAAATATAAGTAATGATTGAATAACTAAATACCAACTTTAACAAAATTCAATTAAAGATATACCATAATTTGAACTATGTCATTTAAGAGCTTTCTTTAAATCACTTTCGACCATCATCTCCACTAGCCTATTCAAATGAATTTTTGGCTTCCATCCAAGATTTGACGCAGCTTTTTCATTTAAGCCTACTAACAATTCAACTTCTGCAGGTCTAAAAAATTCTGGATTAACTCTTACAATTAATTCCCCAGTTTTGACATCTTTTGCTTGCATTGTCACATCTTGACCTGACCACTCGAGATCAAACCCTGCTGCTTGAGCTGCGAGATCAACAAATTCTTTGACCGTGTGGGTTTCACCGGTTGCCAGCACGTAATCATCTGGCGTTTCTTGTTGCACCATGCGCCACATGCCTTCGACATAATCTCCTGCAAAGCCCCAGTCGCGTTTGGCACTTAAATTGCCTAACTCGAGCACTTCTGAGCTGCCGTGTTTAATGCGTGCCAAGGTCGAAGTTATCTTGCGGGTCACAAACTCGAGTCCGCGCAATGGAGATTCGTGATTAAACAAAATGCCGCTCGAGGCGTGAATACCGTAAGATTCACGGTAATTGACGGTCATCCAGTGGGCGTAAAGTTTTGCAACGCCGTAAGGGCTTCTTGGATAAAATGGGGTTTTTTCCGTTTGTGGTACTTCTTGCACCAATCCAAACATTTCGGAAGTGGACGCTTGATAAAATCGGATTTTTGGATTCACACTTCGGATTGCCTCGAGTACACGTGTCACGCCGAGCGCATCAACGTCGCTGGTGTACAAGGGTTGTTCAAAAGAGGCTGCGACAAAACTTTGCGCGGCAAGATTATAAATTTCTTCGGGTTGGGTTTTCTCGAGGGTGCGTTGAATGTTGGAATACTCGAGTAAATCCATTGAAACCATTTTGATTTGATTGGCGATACCCAGTTCCTCGAGTCGCCAAAAGTTTGACGAGGCGCTGCGGCGAAATGCGCCGTAGACTTCGTAGCCTTTTCCGAGCAGCAGTTGAGCGAGGTAGGCTCCGTCTTGTCCGGTGATTCCTGTGATTAATGCTTTTTTAGACATGTGCTAGCTCCTATAGACTTTGATATTTGTGAATGAGGTTGGTTCTGTTCGGTTTTGTCGTATACACTGCCGAAACCATGTAGATGGTTAAAAAGAATTGGCTGCATAATGCCGCAATTGCAGCGCCTTTCCAAGCAAATTGTGGAATCAGTAAGAAGTTAATGGTTGTCGAAACCAACAAAGCGGCAACTTGTCCGTACATTCTTTTGGCTTGAAGTCCTGATCCTGTCAGGACTTCCATGAAAGGCAAGTAAATACATTGTAATATGATGCCCCAACAAAGCCAGCGTATGGTGCTTGTGGTGTCGGCATACCCTTCGCCTAATACTTTGGCAAGCAAGGGTGCAAAAAACCAAATGACGGTGGTAATGATGAGGCTGTAACCAACCGTAAATGGCAGGAGTTTCCAAACAAACTTTCGGGCATGTTCTATTCCAAGATTGCCAGCCTCGAAGAACTTGGGATAGACCGCGCCAATAAAGGCAGCAAGTGGAACATTGGCAAGGGCAATCAGTCGGTGCGAACTGGTAAAAACACCTACTGATTCTGCCGTTGATAACCGCGCCAGCAAAGTTTTATCCAAATCTGCGTAAGCGCTGGTGGCACCGCCGTTAATCGTAAAGAAAAAACCTGTTTTGAGTCGTTTTTGAAGGTCTGTTAAACTCCAGGTGAATTTACCCCAAGTTTGAGCAACCCAAACCAATGCCAAAACGCCAACGGTAACTGCTTGCAAAAACCACCATAGAACCCAGGTATTTAAGCCTAGTTTGTAATGCGTAAAAACAAATGCAAGCACTATCAAGCTGATGCCGTTCGTGCTATCAATGACGGCATTTCGCCAAAGTAAACTTTGGGAAATATGAATAGTATTTGCCAGCAAACTCATTCGGTTGCCCAAGAAAACCACAAGTCCTACCAGTAAAACCACCTGCCACGGAACTTGTTGGAGCAAAATCAGTTTGATGATTGACAGTAAAATTAAGTTGATGGGCAAAATACAAAGTGAGAGCATAAAACTGACGCCTGTGGCTCGAGCTATGGGAATTCCAGCGACCACATCACTGACTGGTAGGGTATTTGCACCGTATTCAACAATGGGCGCGATGACATTGGCGGCGGCAATTGCGGCTGCCAAAATCCCAAAGTCCTTAACGCCTAAGGCTCGAGCCAACAGAATAAAAACAAAAGCTTGAGAACCCATACGAATTCCGTATGAAATGCCAAGCCAAATTGTGTTTTGAATGGTTTTTGTTTGCATAAATTACGGTAACTTTGGCTTTTAGAATTTTTGATACTCTTAATGTTTAGTAATTAAATGTTTGCCCTGGTTTCAATTGATTTGTCATTTTTTGCTAGAGATTAAGAACTTCTTTTAACCACGGTCTTCATTCCACAACTCGAGTCCAAATTGATCCCAAGGCAAACGACCTTCGTTCGGGTCAGACAGCTCAAATTGTTGATCCATTGCGTAGAGCAAGGTCGCCCCTGCGCTCCCTGCCTTGTACCCATGCGCCACCCCAGAGGGAATATAAAGCTGGGTTGGTTGTTCGCCAGACAGGATCACTTTGCGCTTGACGCCCGCCGTTGCTGACCCTGCACGGCAGTCTACCAGCCAAACCATCAATTGCCCGTGAATCACCGTCCAGATTTCGTTTTGCTCGAGCTTGGTGTGAATGTGAAAGGCGTTGATCCGCTCTGGTTCTGCACTCGAAACACTGATTTGCCGTGGCTCGAGGGCGGTTGGTGTGTTTTCGATGTTTGCGTTTGAAATTCGGGCGTATTCCATAAACCAGCCGTTTTCGCTGCGGTTTTTGCGCAGCGGGTGCAACCAAACGCCGTCAATTTGTGGCGCGGCTGGGTAAGCCTCGAATTTGAGGATGGTTTGGAATTCGGGGGCTAGTTCGATCATAATTTCACCGTTGAACGGTCTCCCAAGAAAAATTGGGTGGTGTTGCGTTTATGGGATTCCCCAATGATCGCAGCCTCTTCGCCGAGGATGCTCGAGTCGAGGCGTTTCTCGAGGTTCTCGAGTTTTGCGCCTGGCATCATGATGCTGTACTCAATTTCGGAGCGAATAACGCGGGCGTTTTCGCCGATGCTGGTGTACGGTCCGATGTACGAATCTTCGATCTGTGCGCCTGCGGCGATGCTGACGGGTCCACGAATGTTTGAATTGCGCACTGTTGCCCCGAGTGCAATTTGGACTTCGCCGACAATTTCGCTGGTTTCGACCAGTCCCAAAATCTCACGCTGGATTCTCGAGAGCACCAAGCGGTTGGCATCGAGCAGGTCGGCGGCATTGCCCGTGTCTTTCCAGTAGCCGCGTACCTCTTCGGCGTTGACCACAAAACCGGCTTCGAGCAGGTTTTGAATGGCTTCGGTGATCTCGAGTTCGCCCCTGGCGCTGGGTTTAAGGTTGGCGATAATTTCGTGGATGCGCGGGGTAAACAGGTAGACGCCAACCAAGGCAAGGTCGCTGATGAATTCTTTAGGCTTTTCGACCAGGCGCTCAATTTGACCACTGGCGTTACGTACTGCCACACCAAAGCTCGAGGGATTGGTCACTTTGGTCAGCAAAATGCAGGCTTCGACGCCGCCTTTGTTGAACGTCTCGAGCATGTGCTCGATACCGCCGTCGAGCAAATTGTCACCGAGGTACATGATGAACGGGTCGCTGCCCAGGAAGGGTTGAGAAATTTTAACCGCGTGTGCCAAGCCGCCTGGACGATCTTGCGGAATGTAAGTCAGTTGTGCGCCAAATCTCGAGCCGTCACCGAGGTGGTTTTTGACTTCCTCGCCAGTTTCGGGCGATATGACCACACCAATGTCGGTCACACCAGCCCGAACGATGTCTTCGACGACGTAATCGATGTTGGCTTTGTTGGCGATTGGCACAAGTTGCTTGGCTCGAGTGTGCGTCAGTGGACGAAGGCGTGTGCCTTTGCCGCCCGAAAGAATCAAGCCTTTCACGCCGCGACCTCGAGCCTGTTGGCGTATTGACGCTGGTAATAGGCTTGGAAGCTGGCACTTTGCCGCACGGGCTGCCAGTAACTTGGATGCTCGAGATACCAATGTGCGGCGGCAGCGATGGCGGCTCGGGGCGCATATTCGGCATTCCAACCGAGTTTTTGCAGTTTTTCGACGTTGACCGAATAGCGCTTGTCATGTCCGGCACGGTCTGTCACGTGCCTGATTAAACTCTTTGGTTTTTGAACCGTCTCGAGCAGCACTTCAAGCATCTCGAGGTTGCTGATGGTCGCACCCGCACCGACGTTGTACGCCTCGCCGATGCTGCCATGCTCGAGGATCGCCAGAATGCCGGTGCAATGGTCTAAAACGTGGGTGTAATCGCGCATTTGCAGACCATCACCGTAAACTGGCAGTGGCAAATCCAAAATGGCGTTGGTGGTAAACAACGGTACAACTTTTTCGAGGAATTGGTACGCGCCGACATTGTTGCTGCCCCTCGAGATGGTGGTTTGAAGACCGTAAGTGACATGGTAAGACTGCACCAGTTGATCGCCTGCGGCTTTGCTGGCACTGTACGGACTGCGCGGGTTGAGAACGTCAGTCTCGAGGCTGTGATGATCGCCGTCGATGCTGCCGTAAACCTCATCGGTGCTGATTTGATGAAAACGAATGCCCAATTCCCTGGCAACCTCGAGCAAGACGTGCGTGCCACGAACATTGGTTTCGGTGAAAACAAAAGGGTTCAGAATGCTCTGGTCAACATGGGTTTCGGCGGCAAAGTTAACAATCAGGTCAATGTTACGGCTTTGGCAAACGTGCCGCACCAACTCGAGGTTGGCGATGTCACCAACGACTATCGGCACATCCACCCCAGCCAGATTCTCGAGCCGTCCAGCGTAAGTGAGTTTATCGAGCACCACAATCTTTTTATACCCTCGCCCGAGCAGCAAACGAACAAAATTTGCGCCGATAAAACCACAACCGCCTGTGACCAGAATGCTACTAAGCATGAGACAACCTTTCGAGCTTTGCGTTGCCGATAATACAGATTTCGCTTTGGTTAAGCAAGTTTGAATGACTGTTTGAGTTCTTGCCACTGCGAATTATTGAGGCTGACATCGGGTGGAATGTGCACTTTGGCGTGCAGTCTCGAGCCTGGCTGAACGTTCGGGTTGCGTTGTACGGCAAGCTCAAAAACACTTTTGCGCATCGTCACAAGATTCAGAATGTCAGTTTGAACAAGCTTAAGATGCTCGAGCAACAGGCAGAGTTCCTGGGCGATCACATCGACAAAATCGGCGCTGGTGAATTGATCCATGAACGCCATCTGGTAACGCCAGACCGATTCTTTAAAACTGGTGCGGACAATTAAAACATCTTGTGCGGCTCGGGCTGCCTCTTCGGCGACCACTTTGGTCAGGCTGTAATAATTGCTGGGGTTGGGCGTGTCCGTTTCCAGGTAATTGCCGCGTTCGCCGTCAAAAACGTAATCGCTGGAAATATGAACCATTCGCGCCCCGACTTGGTTGGCGACTCGAGCGACGTTCCGCGTCCCTTCAACGTTGACCTGCCAGCATAAATCTTTTTGCTGCTCGGCTTTGGCAACATCGGTGTACGCCGCCAGGTGGAGTACCACACCTGGTTTAAAAATCTCGAGAAACTTCTGTAAGTTTTCTGGCTCTAGGATGTTGACTTGGCTGCTTGATGGAGCTTGTACCGTCCAGCCAGCGTCGTTCAAGAGCGGAATCAAACTTGAACCCATTCTGCCAGAACCACCTGTGATGAAAATTGTTTTGCCTAAACTCACAACTTGGTACTTTAACACCAGTTGCATGATAGTTTTGTTTATCGGAGGTCTACATGAAAGGTTTGATTCCAGCCGCAGGTCTGGGGACTCGTTTGCGCCCGCTAACCTATACCATTCCAAAGCCACTACTAAACGTCGCAAATAAGCCCATTATTGTTTACGCCATCGAGGCACTGCGCGAGGCGGGCATCTTTGAGATTGGTTTGATCGTCTCCGATTTGGTTCGTGCCGCGCTCGAGAAAGAATCGCTCGAGGTTGAGGGCGTGAAATTGTCGTACATCCGTCAAGCCGAACAGCTTGGCACGGCGCACGCGGTCAAACAGGCGAGCGATTGGTTGGCTGGCGAGGATTTTTGCGTGTTTTTGGGCGATAACCTTTTCGAGCATGGAATCTCGAGGTTTGTGGAAGCCTTTAGAACAGGTGGTTATGACGCCGTAATCCCATTGGTGAGCGTGCCAAATCCCAAAGAATTCGGTGTCGCGGTGCTGGACGATTCTGGACGCATCAAAAAACTGGTCGAGAAACCCGAGATTCCGCCATCAAATTTGGCGGTGGCAGGGGTTTATGTCCTGAAAAACAGCATCCTCCAGATTATTGATGGTTTAAAGCTGTCAGCCAAAGGTGAGTATGTTTTAACCGAAGCCGTCGAGTTGCTGGTTGAAAAAGGCAATGTTTACGGGCTTGAGGTTGAAGGTTGGTGGAAAGACACCGGACGGCACGAGGATTTACTCGATGCGAACCGCCTAATCCTCGAGACGATCAATGAACAAAACGATGGCGAGGTCATCAACTCGAGGTTGGTGGGTCGGGTCAGAATCGGCAAGGGTTCTAAAGTCACAAATTCGACCATCATTGGACCCGCGTTAATTGGTGAAAACGTGACGCTCGAGAATGCTTACGTCGGACCGTTTACCAGCATTGGTGACGGCGCAAAACTGACCAGCATGGAGGTCGAATTCAGCGTCATTCAGGAGGAGGCGATTCTCGAGAATCTTGCCGTGCGCCTGCACGAGTGTTTGATTGGTCGTAAAGCCACGGTGCGCGGGTCGGATAAGATTCCTCGGGTGCATCGTTTGATCTTGTCGGACGCCTCGAGCGTGGAATTGGGATAGCTCGAGCATCATTTTTCATCTCC
>JANLWR010000697.1:0-2507 GCA_031364625.1 Deinococcales bacterium
CGCCCGAAAGGCTGGCGGTACTCGAGGAATCCATGATGCTGGCGATTCGGGCATTCCAAAATTTTTTGAACGGGTCAAACCAAGTCAAGCCCGTGTTGCTCGAGATGTTCATGCCTTTAGAAATCTGCCCAGCCGAGAACAAAAACAAAATAAAAGCGGGAAGGCTGGCAATCGCAATACCGACTGTGAAGGCGCTGCTCGAGGTTGACAGGTTGCTCATGACTTGCGTGACCATTTGCGTGTCGGTATTTTTCAGAATTGCCAGGGCGGCGGAGGCATTGTTCCAGACCGTGACAAAGGTCAGCAAACCGAGCGTCACCAGCACGGGTCGCGCCAAGGGCATGACCAAACTGGCAAAAATTCGCAGTTCACTCGCGCCGTCAATTCGTCCAGCCTCGAGAAGACTTTTTGGCACGGCGGCGGTCAAATACTGACGAATCAAAAATACGCCAAAGGCACTGACGGTCGCAGGAATCCAGACGGCTCGAGCTTGATCCATCCAGCCGATCACGCCGATCACCAGCACGGTTGGAATGAGGCTTAAAAGCGACGGGAAAAGCATCACGCCAAGCGTGATGGCGTACAAGACATTGCGCCCCTTAAACTCGAGGAAGGCGAATCCGAACGCCGCCAAACTTGCGGTGATGATCGCGCCAATGGCAGCCAGGGTACAGATGTAAAAACTGTTCCAAAAATTGCCCCAAAAGTGCGGCACCTGCTCGAGCAAAAATTTCAGGTTGTAGGAGAGCGAATCACCAAGTTGAAAATCGATGCTCGAGGAAGGATAACTTCGGGTGGCATTAAAAAACATCATCACAATGGGCAAGATCGATAAGATCACGCCGAACAACACCAAAAAACGCAAGACAATTTTTGAAGTGTTGGAAAACCTAATCGCAGACTGGTCACTCTCGAGGTGCGCACTGGTGTCCAAACTCGAGAAATTGCGTCCGATCAGGGCGTAGACCACCAGCACAATGGCGACCATGCCGAAAAAATACACCATCGTCATTTCGCTTGCCAAACCCATGTCAAAATCCCAGAAGCCAGTGCGGAAAATATAGGTGGGTAAGTCAGTGGTGCGTGGGTCAAAGCGGCTCGAGTACCAGGCGTTGGTCGCGCCTTGAATGCCGCGCAAAAAACTCATGGTGAAAGCCACAAAAATCATTGGGCGCATTAAGGGCAGGGCAACCCGTCCGAACAAGCCCCAGAATCCCGCGCCGTCAAGTTGCGCCGCCTCGTACAAACTGCGCGGAATCGAATTCAAGACCATCAAATACAACAAGACATTCCAACCCACCGTGCCCCACAAACTGACGAACGCCGCCCTTGCATCCTCGAGGTACAAACTGGTGCTCGGAACGAACTCGCCCAGAATGGGCAGGTGCGAAAGCCAGCCGAAACTGAAATCAATAAACTGCCAGACGAACAAGAAAAATGTGCTTAACACCGAAGCCGCCGCGATGCTCGAGGTCATGTAGGGCAGAAAAAAGATTGTTCCTAAAACGCCCTGAATGCGTTTGAACGCCATGTGCAAAACAAACGCGAGCGGAATGGCAATGAGATGTTGTGGTACGGCACTGAACACCGCTTGACGCAACGTGCGACCCAATGCTGACCAAAAGTAAGGGTCTTGAAACGTAAAATTGTACGCCCACAGCCCCGAGAATTTCATATGATTGATCCCAGCCACAGGGTTGTAATCAAAAAAACTCACCACCAACGAAAATGCCAAGGGCGCAATGCCAAACGCCAGCAATAAGATAAAAAACGGTGCGATAAAAGCATAACCCGTCCAACTCGAGCGCCAACGCTTGCGGGCGGGTTGACTCGAGGTTTTGGCTGGAAGGCTGATGCTCACGCTGTGTTGCTCCTGGTTGGTAGCTCGAGTTTACTGGGGGATTATTAGGGTTCAGAGGTTAAAAGAAAAGTCGATACTTTTTCTACTCTCATCCCCAACCCTTCTCTCAACACCGAGAGAAGGGAGTCTTAGCGCTTTGTTGTGTGGCTGACTTTTGCTTGAGAAAAATCAATTAAATGAAAGCCTTGTAGGGTGCGCCGTGCGCACCGAAGCATGGGAATGACAGCGTACCCTACGATTGCCATTACTGCTCGAGGTATTCAAAAAAGTCAAAATCCGCATGGCGCTTTGTGCCTGCCAGGTCTTGAACGCACAGGGCTATAAAAGTTCCTGTGAATGCCAGTCCGTTGCAGTAATCGTCGGAGAGGTGGCTCGAGTCAAAGGCGGGTCCGATGGGCTGCCAGGTTTGGTTGTCGCTCGAGTAGGAGAATTGAAAGGTGGCGCGGTTGAAGTTGACGCGCAAGAAAATCTTGTCGTTGCTCGAGATTAGAATTTCTTGAGCGAGTGGTTCGGAGTAAAAACCTTTATCGCAGACCAGCAGGTTGAGGGTTTTGCCCAAAACTTCGTCCCTCGAGACGCGCAGGTAAACCCAGTGTTTGCTGTCGTAATAGGCTGCCATGCCCGCCATCTGTTGGAAGTGCTCTGG
>JANLWR010000023.1:0-5057 GCA_031364625.1 Deinococcales bacterium
GCGCGGGCTGGCGGCAGCCGAACACGGTCTGGAATTATTACACGCGGCAAACACCAGCAACTTTGGTGACATTGTCGCCCGAGCCGAAGTCATGCCGTTCTTGCTGGCAGCCGAGGGCGTTTCTGGCGTGGCGTACTGGGAGGTTCTGGGCGCAAACCCCGACCAAGCCGAAGAAATTTTTAACGATACCGTGGCACTGATTCGAGAATGGCGCAAACTCGAGCGTCCAAATGGTGTGCGAGTGGGTTTATCACCCCACACCGCGCATACCGTCTCGAGCGTTTTAATGAAAAAACTGGTTGCCTTCGCCAAACTCGAAGGCATTCCGTTGCAAATTCACATTGCCGAAAGCCCAAGTGAACTCGAGATGTTCCAAACGGGTTCTGGTCTGCTGGCTGAAAGCATCACCCGCGCTTTTGATCTGCCACTTGAGCGCATTTTTGGACGCAAACCAGGCTTTGACCTGACCTGCGTCAGTCACCTCGAGCAAATGGGCGTTCTGGATGCCAAACCCACCCTGATTCATGCCGTCAACGTGCTCGAGACTGATGTGCAAGCCATCGCCAAAGCTGGCTGCACTGTGGTCACTTGCCCACGCAGCAACCGCAACCTCGAGTGTGGCGTTCTGCCCTGGAAGTTGTACGCCAAATACGGTGTTGAAATTGCACTCGGCACGGATTCGGTGGCATCGGGCGAAACTTTGAGCATTTATGACGAAGCATTAGCCGCGCTCGAGATTCACGGCTCGAGTTTGGGATGGCGCAACATTGTGCGTTACGCCTCACGCGGTGGGTACAAAGCCCTCGGCATGAAAACCCCCACGGTGCATCGTGGCGATAGTTTCTCGAGTTTGAGTGTTTGGAAGTGATGCTCGAGATTGGTTTTTGTCCTGAACTTTTTCACTCAAAAGCCGTAGTATCTTTAACAATGCCAGACTCTCGAGCGATCAAAACGTTCAACTTCACTTCTCGAGCTTTATCGCTTGCATTCTTCTTGCTTGCATCGGATGCTTTCGCCCAAAGCCAAACCTCGAGCGCTGGCAGCAACGTCAGTATTTTGGCGGCGTTTCTGGCGGGTTTGATCTCGTTTCTCAGCCCGTGCGTCTTGCCGCTCGTGCCAAGTTATTTGGCAGTCTTGGGTGGTGCGACGGGCAAAAAACCCATTCAGGGTGCGTTGTTGTTCATTCTGGGTTTTAGCTTGGTGTTTATTTCCCTCGGTGCTGGCGCAAGCGCCCTTGGCTCAATTTTGCGCGAGAACAAAAATTTGCTCGGACAGATCGGTGGCGCGTTGATTCTGGTGTTCGGCATTGTGCTCTTAATTAAAGATCGCGTACCATTTCTGGCTCGAGAGTACCGCACCGACCTCGGCGCAGCCTCACAGTTCGGTCTGGTTGCGCTCGGCGCAGCGTTTGCCGCCGGTTGGACGCCCTGCCTCGGACCAATCCTGGGACTCATCCTGACCGTTGCCGCCTCGAGCGCCGAAGTTGGACGCGGCGTGGGCTTGCTAACCATGTACTCGCTCGGACTAGCCGTGCCGTTCCTGCTGGCGGCATTGGCATGGCGTCAAGTCTCGAGTGTCATGCGAAAAGTTGGTCGTTACGTGAACGTGATCGAAAAAATTTCTGGCGTGTTGTTGATCGTTGCCGGCATTTTGCTGGTCACAGGCACATACTCGAGCCTCGGGAATTACCTGCAAGGGTTGACGCCCGAATGGTTGAAGAATTTCGAGAATGGTTTGAAGAATTAAATCCCCTCCACCACGTTGTTAATCTTCGTCCAGTAACTCGCCACCTCGAGCAGCAATTCCCTGAAATCCCCGAACTTGGCGGGTTTCACGACAAAACTGTTCGCACCATTTTCGTAAGCTCGAGCCACGTCCGAATTGAGTCTCGAGGTGCTGAAGACCACCACAGGAACGCTTTTGAATTGCGGGTTGGCGCGAAGTTCGGTCAACACTTCCAAACCACTCATGCGCGGCAGGTTCAAATCGAGCAGCACAAAATCGGGTTTGCTGCCGCGCCAGTTTCGCAATTGCTCGAGTGCCGTTTCGCCGTCGCTGGCGTGGTGAAGGTCAAAGCCGAGCGGCTCGAGGCAGCGCCGTATCAGGTACGCATGGTCGGGGTTGTCTTCGGCAAAGAATACCCGCGCTGCAATATTGCTTTGGGTTCGCGGGGTGTCGGTCATGGGATTAGGTTACGTCTCGCATGAGCCTGACAGCAAGTACGCCAAACTGCCGATCATTTTGCAAGCTCGAGCACGTAAAATGGTTTTATGCCGCGTCAGAAAATGAAACTCAAAGACCTCGAAAAACTCAAAGACACGACTGGTTTAACCAAACCCAAGGTCGCAAAAGGTCACGAGATCAAACGCGTCGAAATCACGCAAGACAACACTCGAGCTTACAAACGCAAACGTGACAAACCCGTCAAATCCGAGGAACTCGAGTGAATCAACTGCTCCGTAGCATCGGGGGTCGCGCATTTTTAACCATGTGGTCTGGGCAGAGCGTCTCACAACTCGGCTCGAGGTTGACGACGTTCGCGGTTGGCGTCTGGTTGTACCAGAAAACGGGGCAGGCAACCCCGCTTTTTTTATCCGCCATTTTTGGTTTTCTGCCTGGGGTTTTGCTCGCACCGTTCGCGGGTGTGATCGTGGATCGTTCAGACCGACGCCTGGTCATGCTGCTGGTTTGCATCGGGCATTTGTTACTCTCGAGCTTATTTTATTTACTATTGCGCAGCGATATTCAACTTTGGATGATTTACGCGATTCTGGCGTTTGGTAGCGCGATAGAAACCTTTCAATACCCTGCCGAAGCCAGTTCGATCAGCGTGTTGGTGCATAAAGATCAACTCGGGCAAGCCAATGGTTTGTTTTCCATCTCGAGCGGCGTGACGGATTTGGCAGCCCCGATTTTGGGCGGCATCCTGGTGACCCAAATTGGTATTGTTGGCGTGGTGCTGCTGGATTTGGTCAGTTTCGCTTTTGAATTCATCACCTTAAACCTGATTCGCATTCCACGCCCAACCCAAAGCACCGAAGGCTCGAGCATGAAAAGTGCGGGCATTCTGGCGCAAGCCAAAGACGGTTTCAGGTTTATCCTCGAGCGTCCTGGTTTGCTGAGTTTGTTGATTACGTTTTCAGGCGTAAATTTTCTGGGCGGCATCATCAGCGAACTGGAAACGCCCCTGATTCTAGCTCGCACTGGAAGCTCGAGCATCCTTGGGATTGTCGGCGCTGCATTCGGGGTGGGCGTGCTTCTTGGAGGGGTCTACATGACCTCCACAGGCGGTCCCAAACCTCGAGTTCATGGGGTGTTCGCGGGGCTTGGGCTGTCAGGTCTTTTGGGGCAAAGTTTGGTTGGGATTGCACAAAGTACACCTGTTTGGATGCTGTCCAGTTTTTGCGCTGGTTTTCTGCTACCAGTCATGAATGGTTGCTCACAAATTATTTGGCAAGCCAAAACTCCTGCCGATATTCAAGGACGGGTGTTTACGGCACGCCGTCAAATCGCCCAAATTACAGGACCTGTCGGCATACTAATCGCGGGACCACTGGCAGACCAAGTTTTTACCCCACTCATGAACGGCTCTCTCGGCTCGAGCCTCGCATGGTTGCTTGGACCCGCCAATGGTCGTGGTTTCGCTGCCATGTGGGTGATTTTTGGGATTTTAAACAGCCTGACCGGATTTGCAGGATACTTGCGCCCTGCCGCCAGAAATGTCGAACTCGAGATTCCAGATGCGGTAAGTTGATTTTATGTTCACGCTCGAGAAGCAAAAGCGAATTCAAGCTGGCAACTCAAAGTGCATCAGTTCATCCCAAGGTGTAAAACCTTCACCAATGCCAAGTTGATTGCCTTGAAACACCAAATCCATTCCCCACTCGCGTCGCCATATGGCGGTCAGCCCAACCACCAAACTGTAAAGCCCAGATTCGGTTGGTTTAATCACGTTCGTGTGCAATCCCAGCAAAGCCCAAACTTGATCCGCTCGGGTTAGTTCGGGTGCTCGAGTGGGGAGTTCTTCTTCGGGCAAATCGTTTCTGAAATGTTCAAGATTCTTCTGGTAATACTGAAAAATGGCTTGCGCTAGAAAACCTGAAAAAGCGGCTGGACGACTGAGCAATGCAAGCCAGAGAATTTTCGTTTCAGGCGTTGGTTCGGGAAGTGAAAGGTAAAACACCTCAACCCCACCCGCTCGAGCAAGACAAGGCGGTACGGGCAGTTCGCACGACCAGTATGAATCGGGTTCGTCACGCTCGAGTTGACCAAAAACTGGGTCTTGAAGGGTTTGCGGCATGGATTTGTGGCTCTTTCTCGAGATTTCAAATAGTTCAGATTATTGGCGGCGCGATTGGTGCGTGAACGGGTGTTCCACAATGTTGGCAAACGTCGCCGAGTTGTAGACCTTTCGCTTTGATCTGCTTGGTTAAATCCGATTGACAAGATACACAACGAAATTCACTTATTGGAGTTCGATCTCCAGCAGGTACGTCACGAAATCCAATGTCATCGAATTCAATTACCCACCATTTTTGTTCGACATCATATTGAGCCAGACCGTGTACTTCTATGTCTTCATTTTCATCAGACCAGTCTGCTCCGATGAGTGGAAGACCTTGGCTGAGAATGACTCCAGCATTGCAAAGGTCTTTTAGCGATCCCATCGTATCGAGTACAACAGCCTTCCGATTTGGGTCACGTGGACTGGATACGCAACCATTAAAGTCAGCATAGATTCGTAAAGGCGTCATTATCAAATTCTATTATCTCAAGCTCGAGTTTTACATCTTGGCAACACTCGAGAACAACTCGAGCGCGTATTCGACACCTTTTTCAAAATGCGCGACTACAATATTTTCGTTTGGCGCGTGAACAAAACCCGAAATGTTCCCAATTCCCGCCGCGACCACAGGCACACCAACAAATTCGACAAACGGGTGCATTGGTCCACTACCGCCGCTCGAGGGATGCACGACGGGTTCGTGTCCGTACACTTTTCGGGCGGTGTCAATCGCGGTTTTCATGAACGGATGGTCTAAATTGCTGCGTCCTGG
>JANLWR010000025.1:0-1600 GCA_031364625.1 Deinococcales bacterium
GGCATCAAAACCCGAAACTGCACGACCACCAAATTGCGTGTGGGTAATCCGAATGCCGGTATCGATCACGTAGGCGTTGACGCCGCTACCGTCTGGCGTGTAGGTGTAAGTGCCATTCAGCGGCAGGGCGCGTTGGTCGATACGATCCAAGCCCCAAGTTGCGCCCGTTTGGGTCGTGTCGGCGCTCATGGTTTGGTCGGCTTCGATGTATTCAACCCTGGCATCTTGGCGCAAACTGGCAAGTGAGGCATCCGTAACTCGAGCAGAAAAACCTGCCAACGAACTGGTGTAAACATGGTCAATCTCGAGGTTGGCACGTGAGAAACCCACGACTCGAGCGCGATCTGAGAGGTTGCCTGCCGCCATGCGTTCGACCAGGTTTTGGTTCTCAACACCTTTTTTTAAAACCACAATGTAACGGTTTGGAATCGCGGTTGGCGAGTCAGTACCGTACAGCGGTGCAACAGCGCTTTCTTCTGGCGTGCTGATGGGTTGCCCGCACCCGACAAGCGTCATGGCGAGAATGGCGGCAAACACAAACGATCCCTTGAGCGACATTTGTACCTCCAAAAACTGAATTTTTGTACTTCTCTCACGATACTAACTCAATTTGCAATCTAAATATGAGAGACTGGAGTACAAAACTTCATCAATTTGAAGCATTTAGTCTCTGCTACAAATTGTGGAGAATAAAAAGCTGTAACGATCCACACCCTCGGCAATGATTTTGGAAATCGGTTTGCCCTGCCCGTGACCCGCCTTCTCTTCAACCCGCAATAAAATTTGACCACTACCATTTGATTTTTCTTGCAACAAAGCCGCCATTTTCCGAGCGTGAAGCGGATCAACTCGAGAATCGGATTCGCCAGTCAAAATTAAAGTTGGCGGATAAACAACTCCAGCTTTAACATTTTGGTAAGGACTGTAAGCCCGCAGCCACTCAAAATCCTCGAGCTTATCGGGATCGCCGTACTCTGGAATCCAAAGTTTGGCAATCAAAAAATGGTGATAACGCAACATGTCTAAAAGCGGCACGCCAATGATGACTGCCCCAAACAAATCTGGGCGCTGCACCAAAACCGCCCCCGTCAGCAAACCGCCGTTCGAGCCACCAAAACACGCCAAGTGTGCGGGTTTGGTCACGCCACTCGAGATCAGGTACTCTGCTGCCGCAATAAAATCGTCAAATACATTTTGCTTCTTTTCGAGCATTCCCGCCCTGTGCCAGTCCTCGCCGTATTCCGAGCCGCCACGAATGTTGGCAAGCGCGTAAACACCACCTCGAGACAACCATGAAAACAACGAGCCATTAAACGCAGGATTTTCGGAAACGTTAAAACCGCCGTAACCGTACAGCAACGTTGGGTTATCGCCATCAAGCTCGAGGTCTTTTTTGCAGACGATAAACATCGGCACTCGAATTCCATCTTTGGAAGTAAAAAACTCTTGACGGGTCTCGAACAAACTTAAATCCATTGCCGACTTGGCTTGAAAAATGATTTTCGACTCGAGGCTTGCCAGATCATGGCTAAAAATGGTTTGTGGCACGGTAAAAGATTGAAAAGCGTAAAACAATTCACTCGAGTCGTAGCGTCCTGAA
>JANLWR010000070.1:0-3712 GCA_031364625.1 Deinococcales bacterium
ACCAGCCGCAAAAAAAGCCGCAGCCAAACCAGTCGCAAAAAAAGCCGCAGCCAAACCAGCCGCAAAAGCTGCTCCAAAAGCAGCCGCGAAAGCTGCTCCTAAAGCAGCAGCCAAGCCAGCCGCAAAAAAACCAGCCGCAAAAAAGTAATTTTCTAAATTCTCGAGATTCGAGAATTACAAAGATGCGCCCCGTTTTTCGGGCGCATCTTTTGCTAGAATTATTTCAACTCTGATCGAATTGTTTTGCATCAATTCTTAAACAATTTAAATATTGAACAAATTTATAAAACTCAATATTCTCGAGTTTCAAAGAAAGTGTTTCGCGTTTCGTTTGCCTTCCAAGAAAATAGGCTCGAGTTGCCATTTGCTTTTTAAGATTCGCAAGCCTCGGTTTTTGATTTGGACTTCTATTTCAAAATTTGATTTGGGCTGACCTGCCACTTGCCCTTTTGCCCGAAAGCACCTGTTCTGATACACTCGTTGCTGTGAAATTACCAATCGGTTTTCGGGCATCTGGCGTTAAAGCGGGAATCAAACCCTCTGGCAATCCTGACTTGGCGCTGTTTGTCAGTGGTACGCCTTGCGCCTGGGCGTTCGCAGGAACGCAAAACGTGGCGGTTGCCGCCAGTGTGCAGCGTGCTCGGGCGCTTTATTCCAGCAATAAGGGTTTGCAAGCCATCGTGGTCAATGCGGGCAATGCCAATTGCGTCACGGGCGAGCAGGGCATCCAAACCGATGCTCGCATGGCAACCATCGCCGCCCTCGAACTCAATCTCGAGTCCGATGCGGTCATGACTGCCAGCACTGGGGTCATTGGGGTGCAATTGCCCGTGGCAAAGCTCGAGGCTGGTATTCCTGCGGCTCGGGCGGCATTGGGATTGGAACTCGAGCCTGCGGCAACCGCCATCATGACCACCGATTTGGTGATGAAAATTTCCGAGCGAATACTTTCAAATGGTGCGAGGGTAGTCGGGGTCTGCAAAGGTTCGGGCATGATTCATCCGAACATGGCAACCATGTTGGCATTTGTGCTGACCGATGCCAAACTCGAGCAAGATGTTTTGCGTGAGGCTTTTGTCGGGATTGTCAACCGCACGTTTAATGCTGTGACGGTGGACGGTGACACCAGCACGAACGACATGGCGGTGATTCTCGCCAACGGCGCGGCTGGAGAAACGGATTCGGGCGAAGCTGTAGATGCCATCGAAAGTGTGATGCGTGATTTGGCTCGAGCTATTGCCCGCGACGGCGAGGGGGCAACCAAACTCTTGACCGTCAAGGTGACTGGCGCACCGAGCGAATCTGATGCACTGGCGGCAGCAAAAACGGTGGCAGGCTCGAGTTTGTTTAAAGCGGCGGTTTACGGCAACGATCCAAACTGGGGTCGGATTCTGGCAGCCCTGGGACGCAGCGGTGTGACGTTTGAACCCTTAAACACCAAAGTTTCAATTCAGGGCATACCCGTTTTTGACGGCACACCGCTCGAGTTTGATCGCAAAGCTGCCTCGAGCGCGATGCGCGAATCTGAAGTGATTGTCGCTTGCGATTTGGATGCCGGCACGGGCGTTGGCGAGGCTTGGGGTTGTGACCTGACCGAGGGTTACGTCAAGATCAATGCCGAGTACACAACTTGATTGGAGCGTCACAACGATTGATTGCTGTAGAATCGTGTTTGATTCAGCCATCAATTTTTTGAAACCTCGATCCAAGCATTTCTTTCTCAGGAGCTTGATTTTGTTTTGATGCTGGCAGACCCACCCAAAACCATGAGCCATCATTCATCATCACTCAACCTCGAGCGTCAATTGGACGTCTTAAAAACCGTGACCTCGGCGTTGACGCTCAGTCCGAACGAATTTTTGACGGTGGTTTGTAAACGGCTGGCGCAGGCGTTGGGTATTCCTCAGTCGAACTTCGCGCAACTCTCGAGCGACCACAGCGAATTTGTGATTGTTGCCGAATTCAATTCGGGTATTGTTTCCAATGTCGGCAGGCGAATCGCCATTGATGAAATCGGGCGGCAATTGCTGAGTGAACACAAGCCGATTGCGATTGCTGACACTGGGCAACTCCCACAACACCTTTCGGAAATTTATAAACCATTTGGTGTTCTTGCCGCTTTGATCGTTCCAGTGGTTTCGGGCGAAGTGATACTCGGCTCGTTTGCTCTGGATTCGTTTAAGCCAAGAACTTTTGAGATTGAAGAAATCGCGTTTGTCGAAATGATTGCCAACCTTGCCGCGCCGTTCATGGCAAAAACCCGTGAAATTGCCCAACTGAGCACCGAACTGAGGCGCGGCAAGCAAATCGAAGAACGCCTGACCTTAAGCGAGGCTGGCGCAAAATCGATTCTTGATGCACTGCCAGATACCGTCTACAGAATCGACGCTCGAGGGCAGATTTTGGATGTTCGTGTACCCGGTGCGGATGCTTCCTGGATGGTCGATAAACATCTGCGTGATGTTTATCCAGAAGCGGTGGTAAGACTGATTGAGCAAACTTTAAAGCGGGTGCAAGAACGTGGCAAGGTCGGTTATCTCGAGTACAGCTTGCTCTATCCAACAGGTGAACGCAACCTTGAGGCAAGGCTTGCCCCGATTTGGTCGGGTGGAGCGGTTTTGATCGAGCGTGACATCACCGATGCCAAACATGCGACCCGTGACCTGAATAAGTCCCGCTCCCAATACCGCGATTTGGTCGAGAACGTTTCGGGCATCGTTTGGGAAGCCGAGTTGTACTCTTCAGATTTTGCGCAGTTTACGTTTATCAGCCCACAAAGCCAAACCATTTTGGGGGTATCGTCGGAACAATTGTTGGGTTCAACCCGTTCAATGCTGGCTTTGGTTCACCCCGATGATCGTAAAGTTGTGATGGGCGCTTTTTTATTGGCGGCTGAACAATTAAGGGTGGTCGAGGGCGAGTACCGCATCGTCAAACCCGACGGTCAGGTGCGCTGGGTGCAAGATCGTGCGATTGGTTTTATCGAACCAAACCGCCCTCGGCTGATACGGGGTTTGATCGTGGACATCACCGAACGCAAACGCGCCCAGATTCTCGAGCGTGGTCGCAACCGTGTGCTCGAAGGTATCGCTCGAGGTATCCAAATCGCTACATTGCTCGAGATGATTCTGGAAATGCTGATCGAACAATTTCCTGGTTTGGGAGCGCAAATCAGTTTGCTCGAGGAGGGGCATTTAAGTTATGTGGCGACCCGCGATGTATTGAGCGATTTGCTCGAGTGTCTTGATGCCGCCGGCGGTGATCCGTGCAGCGTGGCGGTGCGCACGGGCGAGGCACAATTTATTGAAAACCTTGGCACGGATGACCGTTGGTCGCTCGAGTACCGCGCGGCTTTGATTCAGGCTGGTTACAAGCATTGTGCCGCCCTGCCAATCGTGACCAGCAGCGGCGTCATTCTGGGAACGATCACCAGTTACACCCGCAACGAACATTGGGGGACGGACTTGCGAACCCAACAAAAGGCGGCGGCTGATCTGGCAGCCATCGCCATCGAGCGCCATTCACTGATTCAGAAACTCGAGTATCAAGCGCTTCACGATTCTTTGACGGGTTTACCCAACCGTATTTTGTACCATGACCGTCTGCATCAAGCGATTGCCAGGGCAGATCGCAACGGCTGTTTGGTTGGTGTGTTGTTTATTGATTTAAACGGTTTTAAAGCCGTCAACGACGGTTTGGGTCATGATGTTGG
>JANLWR010000099.1:0-1665 GCA_031364625.1 Deinococcales bacterium
GACCATGATTTACAAGGGCATGTTCGTTTCTGACCAGTTGGACGCGTACTTCCCAGACCTTGCCGACCCAGATTTTATCAGCGCCATAGCCCTGGTACACTCGAGGTTCAGCACCAATACTTTCCCAAACTGGGAACGCGCCCACCCGTACCGTTACATCATTCACAACGGCGAGATCAACACGCTTCGCGGCAACGTCAACTGGTTGCGGGCGCAAGAAAACATGTTTGAATCAGAACTGTTTGGCGCGGACATCAAAAAGGTCTTGCCGATCATTCAACCCGACGGCAGCGACACCGCCATGTTCGACAACACGCTCGAGTTTCTGGTGATGGCGGGATGTTCCTTGCCGCACGCCCTCATGATGATGATTCCCGAACCGTGGTCAAACCACCTGACCATGAACGACGATAAAAAAGCCTTTTACGAATACCATGCCAATTTAATGGAACCCTGGGATGGACCCGCCGCAATTGGTTTCTCGGACGGCATCGTGATTGGTGCGCTGCTGGATCGCAACGGTTTACGCCCAGCCCGTTACTGCGTGACCAAAGACAACAAAGTCGTGCTCTCGAGCGAGGTCGGCGTGTTGCCGATAGCACCAGAAAACATTGCGTACAACGGTCGTCTCGAGCCTGGGAAAATGTTCTTGGTGGACACCGCGCAAGGGCGAATTATCAGCGATGAAGAATTAAAAAACGCGATCACCACCGAATTCCCGTACCGCGACTGGCTCAACAAATACCAAGTCAGGTTGGCAGATTTGCCACCAGCACCAGCCGAAAAAATCCCGCAGCTCGAGCCTGACACGATTTTTCAGCGCCAGGAGGTCTTTGGGTACACCGATGAGGACTTGCGGGTGATTCTTGGACCAATGGCGGAAAACGCGATTGAACCGATTGGTTCGATGGGCAACGATGCGGCGTTGGCGGTGCTCTCGAACAAGCCCAAGTTGCTTTACAATTATTTCAAGCAGTTGTTTGCCCAAGTCACCAACCCACCGATTGATGCGATCCGCGAAGAGATTGTGATTGCCACCGAAGTCATGGTCGGCGCGGAAAGCAATTTGCTGAAACCCACCGCCCAGAGTTGCCATCAGATTCGACTCGATTACCCGATTCTGACCAACGAGGAACTGGCGCAGATTCGTCACACCCGCATTGCCGGTTTTGTCACCGCCACACTGCCGATCTTGTTCAAAGCCGATTCTGGCGGCGCGGGCTTGTTGCAGGGCTTGGAGGATTTGTTCCAAGCCGCCGATGCCGCCATTGCCAGGGGCATGAACATGCTGATTTTAAGCGACCGTGGCGTGAGTGCCGAGCAAAGCCCAATTCCAGCATTGCTGGCGGTAGCGGGATTGCATCACCACTTGGTGCGTCAAGGCACACGCACCAAAATCGGTTTGATCCTCGAGAGTGGCGAACCTCGAGAGGTACATCATTTTGCGGCTTTAATCGGTTACGGCGCGACAGCCATCAACCCGTACCTGTCGTTTGAATCGATTGAAAACATGATTGACCAGGGCGTGTTGCTCGGGATTGACCATAAGAAAGCCATCAAAAATTACGTCAAAGCCGCCATCAAGGGTGTCGTCAAAACCACCTCCAAAATGGGCATCTCGACAGTCCAAAGTTACTGCGGAGCGCAAATTTTCGAGGCGCTCGG
>JANLWR010000710.1:0-10899 GCA_031364625.1 Deinococcales bacterium
GAAATACCCCTCGAGCATAATGCTGAGCTGCTCGAGTTGAGTAGTGCCTTGATGCAACAAAATATTACCGATTTGGTTTGCATGACGGGTGTTGGCACAAAATTCTTGCTGCGACAACTGTCACCAGAAGCCGTGACCGCACTCAAAAACGTGAATTTGGTCTTGCGCAGCAACAAAGCCGTGGCGGTCTTGCGCGAATACGATCTGACTGGAACGCTGGTCAGCGAACCGCACACCTGGCATGAAGTGCTCGAGTATTACAAGAACATTGGCAATCTCGAGAATCGAAAAGTTTGGATTGCCGAATTTGGCGAAGACACGCCCAAAGAATTCGTGACCGCCCTCGAGAAACTTGGCGCGAGGGTTCACTTGCTGCCCGTCTACCGTTGGGCATTGCCCGAAGACACAGCGCCGCTCGAGCAAGCCGTGCGTGATGTGATTGCGGGCAAATTTCAGTGGTTGCTGTTAACCAGTGGCGTGCAACTCTGGCACGCCGTGGATTTTGCCAGAACTTTGGGACTCATCACGGCTTTCAAAACCGCGCTCGAGAAGCTCCGTATTGCCAGCATTGGACCCGCCTGCGATGAAGCGATCCTCGAGCTTGGATTTAAGCCGACCGTACAAGCTCAACCGCACAAAATGGGCGTGCTGGTCAGGGTGGCGGCGCTGAAGCATTCCGAAATGCCAGTCTGAAGATTCATTTCAAACCCGCCAGCATTTCTTTCGTATTCTCCAGAGCACGTTTCTCGAGATACGTTTCAGCCTCGAGTTTTACCGCAAGCTCGAGTTGAGTTTTGGCTTGATTGCGGTATTTTTGCGCGTCCAGTTTGAGCATGGATTTCGCATAAAATAAACGCACTGCAATTGACTTTGGCGCGGTTCGCACGGCATTGTCAAACAACGAAAAAACCTGCTCGAGTTTCCCGCCGTACAAAAACCCGACCCCTCGAGAGACAATTTCGGCGTGCCAAGACCCCAGCGCAATCATCGATTGAACGTGTTTTGCGTCAAGGGCAAGCGCTCTCTCAAAATTTTCGCGCACGGTGACAGCCACACCCGAGGCGAAGGCATACGCCGCGCCGCGCAAAACCCCCAGTTGCCCAGCCGTCGATCCCAACTCGAAGTAAGCGTCGGCATTTTGGGCGTCAAGCTTTACGGCTTTTTGAGCGTATTTTTCGGCTTGCTCGAGGATTGCCAAACGGGATTCTTTGGGTTGCTGGTTGGAGAATTCAAACAAGCTTCTGGCAGCCAGGGCATAACCCGCACTGCTCTCGAGCGTCAGGGCAACTTTGGCGGCTTCTAAGAACTTGCCGTTGTTAAATAATGTTTTGGCATCCTCGAGCGAAGCTGCCCCAAATGCAGTGCCAAGCACGAACAACAGTGTCACCAGAATTTTCATGGCTCGAGTGTACTGGGTGTTCATGGCTTGGAGATGTGATGTACCAAATATCTTGTGTATAACCTGTGAATATTTGACTCTTGACCTCTTGTCAAAAGCTCGAGCCTAAACCAAAGATTTCGCGGTGATGAGATTTACCTCGAGTTATCGAATTGACTTTTTTCAGTATTTCTCGTATTATTTAGGAGTCCTAAGTAACGAGGAGTTATGATGAACACTGATACCGAAAACTCAACAGCTTCTAATTTGACCATCGGACTGAACAAACTGAGTCTAGCGATTCGCAGCCAAGCATGGAAGAAAGCAGATACTGACGGGTTAAACCCAACGCAAGCGCAAATCGTGAATATGCTCAGTAAAACCGATGCCATGCAATTGTCGCAAGTTGCCCAGGCATTAGGGATTTCTGCTGCCAGTGTCAGCGACAGTATCAAAACCCTAATCGAAAAAGAACTGGTACAAAAACATCGTTCAACCAATAATGCTCGAGCCATTGCATTAACGCTGACGGACAAAGGATGTATACAAGCCAAAAACACCAACACCTATTCGGACTTCCTGATTTCCGCAGTGCATAGTCTGACACCTGTAGAGCAAGGAGTTTTACTCAAAACTTTGACCAAAATCATTCACTCTTTGGTTGAAGGTGGACAAATTTTAGTGGCAAAAATGTGTCTTCACTGTACTTATTTTCGACCAAACGTTCACATTGACATACCAAATAAATCGCATCATTGCCAATACATAGACACTGCATTTGGTGATTCGGAATTGCGACTTGATTGTGCTGATCAAAACACTGCATCTCAAGAAAAAATTTTAGAAAATTTACATGCTTTTCAGTAATTCCTAAATCTTTAATTCAAAATAGTTCGATATGCGGTATTTACCGTGTAGGAGGTCTTTTATTGCCCTAAATTGACCACAAGATAAAAACTTCTCTTTAGACATAACAGGAGCTATCATGAAAAAGAAACAGATTCTTGTATCAATTACAGTCGTTCTCAGTCTCGGAAGTGCGGTCATCTTAGGACAGCAAATTGCTGGAATTACTGCCAAAAAAGGTAATGCTAAAGCTGAATTTGACATTGTTCAAACCAATATTGCACGTAACAAAAACCATCTAGAATTTAGCATGAAAACAAGTGGAAAAGCCGGAAGCGTTATCCCAACAACAGTGGGCAAACTGGCGAACAGCAGTGTCTACAGTTATGTTTGGCCCACCAGCCTCGACTCGAGCAGCGTTGGTTTTGCCGCCAATCAAGGCATCTTGGCATTGGCAGCGACCGCTCACCCTGATTTTGATGACACACCACGTTTTGACGAAAACGGTGATGGTAATCCCGGTAACGATGGGAATTTTTGGCACTCTCATTGGGTCGTTTTGGTTTTAGATGATGCTTGTGGAAAAGGATCATTGAAGGTAAAAGATATTCCTGAAGGCGCGAAACCAACCCTTCCAGCAACTTGGCCCAATCTGCCCATATTGATTGATAGCCCAGGTTATGAACCACAGATTAATGGATCTACTGTTAAAATAAGCATTCCTTTGAAAGACATTGGATTTCCAAGTACATTCAAATTTGATGGTGTAACAGCAGCCTTGCGAATCAACGCAGATCTTCACGCGCCACTCTTGTGTGTGAATGATGTTTTCGATGTGGCATCGGGGAATTTGAGTTTGCCAGGAACTTTGAAATAAAAGTGACCGCTCAATATTGGCGCTGTTGCAAGTAAGTCAACCACGTCAACCTTGTTTCAAGTTAGGATCAAACAATTATTGGCGAACTAAAGATTGAAGGAGAAATCAATATCTTCCTCGAGAGGGAAAATAAAACAGGTGCAGAATCTCGAGATTCTGCACCTGTTTTAAAAAATGGTTTAAAGGTTTACATTCCTGATTTTAACGATTTCAACAAGTGCGGCTTCGATGTTGTCTCTGAGAGCATTATTCAAAACCAAAGCATTTGGCACGAAAATCGAAAGCCCTTTGGCGACTTTTAGGGTCTTGGTAGCCCCAACTCGAGATTTATCAAGCATACTGTTTCCACTGGTATTAAAGAACGAAGCTTAAGCAGCGAACTGTTATGAACTCGCACTGGTGTAATTCCTGAGCGCAAACCTCCAGAATAATCTGGAGACAATGAGCAACAACACCGCCACGCCCAAAGCGCCAAGCGCCGTCTCGAGTTTCCCGCGTCCGATCAGCGCCTCGGCGGGAACGGTGGTGATGAACGCGACTGGAATCACGAAGGTAAACAAGATGCGTCCCCAACCTGGGAATGCGGTCACTGGAAATTGTCCAGCCCGAAAAAACCCCCAGAACAATTCGGTAATGTTTTCGACGCCAACCCACCAAAAAGCGGTGGTGCAGAGCATCAGCCAGATCGAATAGACGGAGGCGAACCCAGCCAGAATCAGCAACACGGCAATCAAAATTCCCGGGGCTTGAACGCTTGAGAGTTTCAAACTGGCGTACACGATCAAACCCGCGCCAATGAACAGATCGGCGATCCGCAAAATGTTGACGTTGCGGCTCGAGACCAGAAATTGCGAGTCGAGCGGTTTTAAAAGTGTGAAATCCATGCTGCCCGTGCGGACACCCTCACTAATTTTATTCAGGTTTGGGTACAAGAACATGCCCATGTAACCCTCAATCAGCATGAACACGCCAACCACCACGATGGCTTCGAGTTGATTCCAACCGCCGAGGCTCGAGCCGCCAGATAACAGCACTGACAAGCCAAACAAACTGCCGACAGCGGTAAACAACGATCCGACCAGATTGACAATAAAGTTCGCTCGGTACTCGAGTTGGGCGGCGATGCTCGAGCCAGCAAAAATGCCGATGAGTTTAAAGTAGCGTTTCATGCGCCCACCGCGCCGTATTTTTTCAGACCCGCCCGCCACAGTACGGCTCTCAAAATGGTGAAGAACACAATCCAAGCCAACAAAATGCCAATCACGCGCCACGTTTCGGACGCCTCGAGCGTACCAGTTAAGACTTTGGCGGGGTAATAGACCATGTACGGAAATGGCGTCCATTCGACCACGGCGCGAAGGGCGGGCGGGAAAAACTCGAGCGGCGCAAAACCGCCTGCCAGAAAGGTCAGCAGCACGTAATAAAATTCGTCGAAGGCGGTGGCGTTTTCAAACCAGAAGCACAGCGTACCGATGCAAAAGGCGATCATAAAACGCATCAAAAACGCCATTTGAATCACCAAAAGATACTCGAGCACATGCCAAATATCTGGGGTCAGGCGCGTGCCTGGAACGATAAACGTTCCCGCGATCAGGAACGCCAGAATAAACGGACCGCGCACAAAACGTTCGGTGAAATGCCGAAAAAACTGTTCCCAAAATGGGTCCATCGGACGCAAGAGTCTCGAGGACAGTTCACCTTGACGAATTTGAAAATCGAGTTCGTAGGCGACCCAAGCCACGGTCAGTTGCTGCGAAACCCAAGCCGCCAGAAAGTACGCGGCAAAGCTTGCAGGACTGAAATTCTTGAGGCTGCCGCCTTCCGTACTGGCTTTGCCGATCCAGACGCTCATCATAATCAGCGGCACAACGCCCGAGAGCATCCAAATCAATATTTCGGCACGGTAAATGGTCATGTGCGCGAAGTACACCGTAAACATCGCTTTGGATTTGCGCCACATGTTTTCAATCAAACCCATTTGGGTTCCAGTCTCGAGTTTCATGGTTTCACCGTCTGGCTTTGAAACAATTCACCAATGATTTCTTCAATGTCGGGGTCTTCAATCGTCACGTCAGCCACGGGTAATTCTGACAACAAACGCCCAGCAACTTTACTGGTCTCGAGGCGCGGCACGAGCAACTCGGCAAACAGACCATCGATGCTTTTGACAGGCGCGTAAGATTCCAGAATTTCTTTGGACACGACTTTGGAAAGCTCGAGTTTGACGATTTTGGCGGGACTGGAGCGTTCGATTAAAGCCGAGAGGTCGCCGTCAAAAATGATGTGACCTTTGTCCACCACGACAATGCGTTTGCAGAGCGCGGTCACGTCTGCCATGTAGTGACTGGTCAGAATGACCGTGGCGTTAAAGCGCCTGTTGTACGCCGCGACAAACTCCCGAATGCGCACCTGCATGTTGACATCCAAACCAATGGTTGGTTCGTCCAAAAAAAGGACTTTCGGACGGTGCAACAATGCCGCCGCGAGTTCGCATTTCATCCGTTCGCCCAAGGACAACTTGCGCACCTGTTTTTTCAGGATGCCGTCCAAATCCAGCAATTCGGTAAATTCTTTCATGGTGGCGCGGTACTCGAGGTCGGGAATTTCGTAAATCGCTTGATTGACCAAAAAACTGTCCAGCGCGGGTAAATCCCACAACAACTGCTGCTTTTGCCCCATCACCAGCGTAATGGTTTTTAAAAAACTCGAGCGGCGTTCAAACGGTGTGAACCCCGCGACTTTTGCCACGCCAGCCGTCGGGTGCAGCAATCCCGCCAGCATTTTGAGGGTTGTGGTTTTGCCCGCACCGTTCGCGCCCAAAAATCCAACCATTTCACCCGCCTCAATCTTAAAACTGACGCCGTCAACGGCTTTGACCGTTTTGGTCTTGCGGCTAAAAAACGATCTCAAACTGCCCGCAATGCCAGGCTCTTTTTCATTCACCGTGTAATGCTTCTCGAGGTTGGTGACTTCAATCATGAATAATCAAGTCTAACTCGAGTTGTGCTGGGCTGGCATGGGCAAAGTGGCGTACCTCCAACAATCAGGGTGTGAACCGCAACACATCACCGTTCGCATCGCAAGCCTGCTGGGTAAAATAACAACCCAAACCAAAATAAAATTGAGAATTCAAAAACTCGAAAGACCGTGCAAAACTGCCGCTCGAGAAACGCAAAATCTCCGTCCAAGACAGTGCATCACTGCTCTCGATCACCATGTTTTCAAAACCAGTCTCGAGTTTGCGGTGCGTCAAGATCAAAACCTGACCGTCTTTTAAAAGAATATCGGTTGGAACGCTATTTTCTGGCAGTGGAATCGGCAGGGTGTCCTGAAAATCGCGGCTGAAAAACGCGGCTTTGGCGATTGTTTCATAACGTTCGTCATCGGCGTCAGTCGTGTACATTTGACGCTTTCCAACCGTGTAGACCACGCCACCCTTAAAATACTCGAGCTTGGAGATCAGCATCGGCGCATCGGGTGTTAAGCCTGGTGCAATGTGCTGGGCGGGAATTTTCGCATCGACAAACACGCCATTCTCGAGTTTGAGGATGCCAGCACCGAGCAGTCCAGTCCCGTACAGTTGCTGGTTTAAGACGATCAACTTGTTGAAGGGGCGGTCAAGAAATTGGTTGTCCGTCGCATCGAGCCAAGTCATTCCCTGGTCGCTCGAGGACAACAAACTCGGGTGCAAATGATCGGTGCTGATACCAATGAATAACTTGCCCTCAAATTCGGTGACTTGATACGCATGAATCCCCCAAGGAATCGTGCGGTACTTGTGCCAAACCCCTCGCTCGAGTCTGTAAAAATTGCCCAGCTCCCAGGCTTCTCTGGGGTCAGAACCCGCAATGACCAGTTGATTGCCGACCACATCAAAACTGTTGATAGATTCGTCATCGACGGTAAAATCTGAGATAAACTTTTTGCTGATCGTATCAAACCTGAACAACTTAATCGGTCCAGAGTTCGCCACCGCGTCACCGTGACCAAAATAGACCTGACCATCAAAAACCTTCATGTCCCAAACGTTCCGAGCCATCACGGGTTTCTCGAGGAACGGGTTGCCCAGATGCTCGAGTTGGTTTGTCGTGTCTTTTGTGGTTTGGGACGGCTCAGAGCACGCGCCGAGCAACAACAAAATGCCAAGCGTGAAAGCTCGAGTTGATAAATAGCAACGGTTTTGGGTCTTGCTCACGAACGAGAATCCCTCCTTCGCCTATAATTCATTATGACATGTCAAGATCAAACCAATGCCAATTTTTCACTGAACGGTATTTCAGTCTTACTGGGTGCTGTGGATCACAACACCACGCTCTTAAATTTTATTCGTGACAGTGGTTTAACAGGCACAAAAGAAGGTTGTGCGGAAGGCGATTGCGGCGCGTGTACGGTGGCAATTCTGACCCCAGACGCTAGCGGCAAACCAAAGTATCAAGCCGTCAATTCTTGCCTGATGCTGGCAGCAATGGCGGTCGGACTCGAGGTCTTCACGGCTGAGGGAATCGGGCAACCCGAAGCACTTCATGCCGTTCAAAGCGCCATGTCCAGCGCTGGCGGCAGTCAATGCGGCTATTGCACCCCAGGTTTTGTCATGAGCATGTTCAGCGAAAATTATGCTGGCAACACCGAATTTGACGAAGCCGCATTGGTTGGAAATTTGTGTCGCTGTACGGGCTACAGACCAATTCGTGAAGCCGCCCATGCCCTGCCCAAACCTGACGTAAATGACCCGTTTTTTGAGCGACTAAAAACCTCGAGCGTCAGTAAACCTGCATTTCAGTTAAACGGATTTCACAGACCAGGAAGTTTAAACGAAGCCCTGCACTTGCTCGAGACGCTGCCCAACGCCCGAGTCATTGCTGGCGGCACGGACATGGCGCTCGAGATTACGACGGCGTTCAAAAAATTTGAGAATTTAATTTCACTCGAAAGCATTCCTGAACTGCTCGGGATTCAGCAGTCAGAAGGTTTTCTCGAGATTGGTGCTGGCGTGCCACTGTCCAGACTCGAGACTGAATTGAACGTACCAATGCTAAACGAACTCTGGACTTGGTTTGCTTCGCGCCAGATTCGCAATCGCGCCACGCTGGGCGGCAACCTCGGCACGGCATCACCAATTGGCGATGCGCCTGTGGTCTTGCTGGCGCTCGAGGCGGAACTGGTGCTGGTTTCGAGCAGGGGAGAACGAACGGTTCCACTCTCGGGTTATTTTCTGGGCTACCGAAAAACGATGCTACGGACATTTGAATTGATCAAAACCATTCGGATTCCGCTCGAGAATGTTGGGGTTGGTAATTCCGACCATGAACCCAAACAACACTTGCAAGCCATGTACAAAATCGCCAAACGTGGTCATGACGACATCAGCACCGTCATGGCGGCATTTCACGTCGAGATGGAAAATGACACGATCACCAAAGCGCGATTGGCGTTCGGGGGTGTCGCCGCGACACCGATTCGGGCGCTCGAGACTGAAAAAACACTGATCGGTCAAGTTTGGAATCGGGTCACGCTCGAGAAAGCCAAGAAAGTGCTGGCACTCGAGTTTCAACCCATTTCTGATGCTCGAGCGAGTGCCAGTTACCGTGCCAGAATCATTCCCAATTTACTCGAGAAATTCTGGCTCGAGAATGCGGGGGTGAACGCATGAAAGCTGTGGGGAAAAGTTTGGCGCATGAAAGTGCGAAATTGCACGTTACGGGAACGGCAAAGTACACGGGCGATTTGGACATGAAGGGTGTGCTGGTCGCGTACCCAGTCCAAGCTGTTCATGCGAAAGCCAGAATCACCAAACTCGAGGTTGCGGCGGCGCTCGAGGTGGCGGGTGTGGTGACGGTGCTGACCGAAGCTGACATTCCTGGCGAGAACAGCACGGGCGCGGTCAAACACGACGAACCCTTGCTCTCGAGTGATGTGATGTACTTTGGGCAAGCCATCGCGTGGGTGATTGCCGAAACCGATGATGCGGCTCGAATGGGAGCGGCGAAAATAAAAGTTGAGTACGAAATCCTTAAGCCAGTTTTGGGGATTCCTGCCGCGATTGCCGCGAATTCCTATCACACCGAACCGCTCACGATTTTACGCGGTCATCCAGACACAATTCTCGAGCAAATCCTGACGCTCGAGGGCGAAATTCTGATCGGTGGGCAAGATCATTTTTACCTCGAGACGCAAGCCAGCCTCGCGTTTCTGGACGAGGACGGTTGTATGACCGTCCACTCGAGCAGCCAGCACCCGAGTGAAACCCAGGCGGTTGTCGCGCACGTCCTCGGTTGGGCGCGGCACAAGGTCAGTGTGCAAGCCTTGCGCATGGGTGGCGGTTTTGGCGGCAAGGAATCCCAAGCCAATCCTTACGCGGCGCTGGCGGCGGTAGCGGCACTCAAAACCAAACGCCCCGTTCGTGTTCGCCTGACCAGACACGTTGACATGCAACTGACCGGAAAGCGCCATCCGATGCTCGGAAAATACCGCGTCGGCTTTGACCAAAACGGCAAACTCGAGGCGTTACAACTCGAGATTTACGCCGACGGCGGTTGGAGTTTGGACTTGTCTGAAGCCATCGTTTCCCGCGCCATGTTTCACTGCGACAACGCCTATTTTATTCCAAACCTGATGGTGAGAGGGTTCGTTTGCAAAACCAACGTCACCTCACACACGGCATTTCGTGGTTTTGGTGGACCGCAAGGCATGGTTTTGATCGAAGACATTCTGGACTCTATCGCTCGAGCCGTGAAAAAGCGCCCCGAAGTGGTGCGAGAACTGAATTTTTACAATCACAATGCTCTCGAGCAGCATACCACGCATTACGGACAAGCCATTTCGGACGTGCGAATTCAAAATATCTGGAACGTGTTAAAAACCTCGAGCGATTTTGAAACGCGTCAACTCGAGATTCAAAAATTCAACTCGAGCCACCCATTTTTGCGGCGCGGCATGGCGATCACGCCCGTCAAATTCGGCATCAGTTTCACCACCACTTTTCTCAACCAAGCCGGTGCACTCGTGCTCATTTACAGCGACGGCAGTGTGCAAGTCAACCACGGCGGCACGGAAATGGGTCAAGGTTTGCACACCAAAATTGCGCAGATTGCCGCGCAAACTTTGGGCATCACCCTCGAGCGAATTCGTGTCATGCCAACCCGCACCGACAAAGTGCCAAACACCAGCGCCACCGCCGCCTCGAGCGGTACGGATTTAAACGGTGCAGCCGTGAAAAACGCTTGCGAAATTCTGCGCGAACGGCTTATTCCAATTGCCGCCGGAATGCTCGGTTGCTCGAGCGACGACGTGCGGTTTGAAAACGGTTCTGCCGTGTACTTGGATCAAAAACTCGAGTTTGAAAAAGTGGTTTTGAAAGCCTACTTTGAACGGGTTTCCCTCTCGAGCACAGGATTTTTTCGCACCCCAGAAATTCATTACGATAAAGTTGCGGGGCGCGGCGAACCATTCAGGTACTTCGCTTGGGGCGCAGCCGTCAGCGAAGTCGAAATTGATTCGCTCACGGGCATGTGGCATTTGCGCCGCGCCGATATTCTGCACGATTGCGGCGACAGCCTCAACCCGCTCGTAGACCGAGGACAAGTCGAAGGCGGATTTGTTCAAGGCATGGGCTGGCTGACGATGGAAGAACTCGTTTGGGACGATACAGGCAAACTTCGCACCTTCGCCCCAAGCACCTACAAAATCCCAACCCTTGCCGACATCCCACTCGAGTTTCATGTTGATCTTCTCCCTCGAGCCACCGAAGAGAAAGCCGTCTTTGGTTCTAAAGCCGTGGGCGAACCACCGCTCATGCTTG
>JANLWR010000152.1:0-13371 GCA_031364625.1 Deinococcales bacterium
GAAACAAATTCGCCGAGTTCGGGCAGGTTTTCGCGCAGGGCTTCGCGTTTTTTGTCGTTTAGTTTCTGGGCAATCACCAGTTTTAAAACGCGGTGCACCAGCAAATCTGGGTAACGACGAATCGGACTGGTGAAGTGCAAGTAATCAGAAAACGCCAGCCCAAAATGCCCTTTGTTCTCGCTCGAGTATTTGGCTTGGCGCAAACTGCGCAGCAACAATGAGTTGACCGCACTTTCCTGCGGTGTGCCGCGCACCGACGCCAAAATCTGTTGATAGGCTTGCGGGGTTGGCTCGAGCAGACCCGCTTGGGTCACGCCCATGCGGTTGAGCGCGTCGAGGAGTTCTTTGAACCGCGTTTCGGCTGGAACTTCATGAATGCGGAAAAGCGCAGGCGCATCGTTCGCCAACAAGAACGCGGCGATCAGGCGGTTTGCCAGCAGCATCAAATCTTCGATCAACCCTCGAGCCGTCTCTTCACGCACAGGCACAAGACGCGGCGAACCATCAGGTTCGAGCACGACTTTGACTTCACTCAGTTTGAAGTCCAGGCTGCCATCACGGAAGCGTTTTTCACGCATTTTGGTGGTCAGTTTGAGCAGCAGATGCAAATCGCCTTCGACATCTCGGGCATGGTCGGGCATTGCGGATTTGCCCTCGGAAAAGGATTGGACTTCGTTGTACGTCAAACGGGCTTTGGAATGAATCACGCTGTTGCGCACGGCGTAATTGACGACATCGCCCTCTGGGCTAAGTTCGACCAATGCCGAAACCGTGAGGCGATCTGCGAACGGCACGAGAGAGCAGACACCGTTGGACAAACGCTCGGGCAACATCGGCAAGACTTTTCCAGGCAGGTAAACGCTGGTCGCCCTGGTTTTGGCTTCGATGTCAAGCTTGCTGCCGTCGGTCACGTAATGCGAGACATCGGCAATGTGCACGCCAACCAAGAAATTACCGTTGCCGAGCGGTTCGATGTGAATCGCATCGTCAAAGTCTTTGGCGTCCTCGCCGTCAATCGTGAAGACGCGTTTGACACGCAAATCCACCCGCCCCTGAAGCGCTTTGACAGGAATCTCGAGCGAAATTTTTTCAGTCTCGAGCATCACGTCGCTTGGAAATTCGTCGCGCAGGTCGAACTTGACGACCACGGCTTGGGTTTCGACTTCTGGCGAGTCGCTGATCCCCAGCACGCTCGAGATTTCACCGAATGGTTCGTCCTCGCCGGTGTTTTCGGGCCAGTGCAGTTTGGCAACCACTCGAGCGCCAGCCGAGAGTCGGTCAAGGTAGGGCATTAAAACAATGCGGTGCGGGATTTTATTCTCGTCGGGGCGCAAAATGGCATAACCCTGCCTGTACTCGAGCGTCCCAACCACTTCATTGCGGGCACGCTCGAGAATCCGAATCACCACGCCGCGAGAACGGTTTTGACTGCGTTCTTCGCGCACCACCACGCGGTCGCCGTGCCAGGCAAACAAGGAATCCCTGGCGTCAATCGAAAATTCTTTCATGCCTGGGGTTTCGGGTTGCACGATGCCACCACGGTTGCCGGTCACGCTGTAACGCCCGACCACCAAGTTCACGTCTCGAGGCAAGCCGTAGGTGTGGCGGCGCACCAAGGTGAGACGCCCTGCGGCGACCAGATTCTCGAGTGAATCCTCGAGACCTTTGCGTCCACCAAGGCGTTCATAATCAAAGGCGGGAAGGCGTTTGGCAATGTCACGCACCTGATGCGCCCTTGGGTTGGCGCGGAAAAACTCGAGCAGCGCCTCGAGCGGGTCGAGTGGGGCTTTTTGGGTTTCAAAAATGTTGGTGCGTCCAGCTTTTCGTGCCCGAACGCCTGGTTTGCTGGCTTCTGGGACGGGAAGCGGTTTTAAGGTTTCCGCATCCAGCATTTCGATAGCCACTTCATCGGCATCAACAGGAAGTTCGAGCGTTGCAGGCTCGAGCGTGACCGCCTCGGGCGTACTTGACTCGAGCGGTATCAACTCGAGTTGCGCTACTTCAGGAACACTCTTTTTGCGTCCACGGGTTTTCTTTGGGATTTCTACAACCTCGAGCCTGACGGGTTCAACCGCCACAAGCTCGAGCAAGGCTGGTTCTGGCTCGAGTAACACTTCAGGTCTGGCTCGCCTGGTTTTTGGTTTGATTGCCAGAGGTTTAGCAATTTCAGTCACCTGTTTTTGCTTACCTCGAGCTTGTGGTTTGGTCTCAACTTCAAACACAGGTTTTGATTCGGGGTTTATTTCTTCGACAGGAACAACTTTTTTGCTGCGCCCTCGAGTTTTAACTGTGGTTTCGGGTAAAACAGATGCTTGAGTCTCAAGTAAAACTGGTTTGTTCACCTCGAGTGTGGTTGAGTCTTTTACCTCGAGCGTGACTGAGTCTTGCACCTCGAGCGTTGGTGCGACAACTTCAACAGGTGCGGATTTCTTCGCACCTCGAGTGACGGGTTTCTTCGCTTTGCTGACCAAAGCGGCTGGGATTGGGGTTGGTTGAGTTTCCTCAACGGCTTTTTTCCTCGGTTTTTTCGAGGCGGGCGCTTTCGCACCTTTTACAACAGACTGGCTAATACAAACTCCTTCACCATGAAAACAAGGTTTTCAGGAAAACTCGAGTGATTGTCGTGACCTCGAGCAAGATCATGTTGCGCTCATCACGGCTTATGCCGTTCGATGACACCCACTGTTGGGTTGCGCTTGTTGAGATGGCGTTGTTCTTCACGCAGAACTTGATTCCTTCGGGGGGCTTGAAAATGCAGTTCCAAATCTCGCGCCTCGCTGCGCTCGAGCAGGTACATTTAAAGTCCTCATCCGAGACCTGAGTTCAGTATAGCATTTCACAAAGCCTAAAAACTGCGCCAAATGACCTATGGGCAATTAAGTTCGAGCAGCACAACTAAAACCCGTGGTTTAGCGTTTGTTTAAGAATTCTCGAGAAGATCGCGTAAATACTGCGGAATCGGTACGGTGCGTTTTTCAAAATCGGTTGCCATGTGCTCGGTAAACCCTTCGGCTAAGAGCAAATTATCGCTGGCACGTTCGACGGCGTACTCGAAACGCACCATGCGCGACTTTAAACTGCCAAGGCGCGTGGTTAATAAGAGCGTGTCATCAAAAATCGCTGGACGACGGTATTTCACGCCAACGCTCGTGACCACCAAATACACGCCGCGTTTCTCAACCTCGGAATACGGCAAGCCCAACTCCTCGAGAAACGCCACGCGTCCCATCTCGAGCCAGATCACGTAATTGCTGTGATGCGCAATGCCCATCGCGTCGGTCTCGGCATACCGAACTTTAAATTGCAGTTGGGACTGCATGACTTTTTTCATCAGAAACTGTTCGCCGCATCCAAAAACTCGAGCAGCGGCGTGCGTTTCATCCGAACTTCTCGAGCGATGGCGCGTTGCAACAAGCCTTTTGCGCCGTTTAACGCCTCGAGCATCGGGGCAACTTCGCCCAAACCCGAAACGAAAACTTTGGCGTTCATTAAATCGGTGCTGATTTGCACGCGATCAATTGTGATCACAATCGGCAATCTTGGGTCGCTCAGTTCATGAATCGCATTGGATAGCACCCGAGCGATGGTGGATTCGACTTGGGAGGTACGTTGGCTCATTGGAAACTGCCGTTCATGATGCGCCGCCCACACGACGGATCACGCTGGCAACCGATTCGGCAAGTTCCTTGATTAGACCCTCACTCGGACCTTCGATCATCACGCGCACCAGCGATTCAGTCCCGCTCGGACGCAAATTGACACGCCCCAAGCCTGCCAGTTTTTGTTCAACCTCGAGCACAGCTTGTTGAACGTCCTCGTGTTGGCTGATGCCGTGCTTGTCGGCAACCCGCACGTTGACCAAAGTTTGCGGGAAAAGCGGCATTTCATTGCGCCACTCGAGAAGGCTTTTAGCGCTTTGCTTGATGGCTCTCAGGGTTTGCAGCGCGGTCATGATGCCGTCGCCCGTTGGTGCGGCATCCAAAAACAGGGTGTGACCGCTTTGCTCGCCGCCCAAGGTAAAGCCTTTCTCGAGCATCCGTTCAAGCACGTATCTGTCGCCAACGTTGGTGCGCTCGAGGTTGATGCCGTGTTCGCGGAGTTTGACTTCCAAGCCCATGTTGCTCATCAGGGTGGCGACCACGGTGCGTTCTTTGCGGGTCACACCGTTGATGTAAAGCACATGGTCGCCGTCCACCATTGCACCGCTCGAGTCCACAAACAGGGCGCGGTCTGCGTCGCCGTCGAAGGCAATACCGAGGTCAAAACCCAAATCTTTGACGGTGCGTTGCAGCACGTCCAAGTGGGTGCTGCCGCAGCCAAGGTTAATATTTTTGCCGTCTGGTGTGGTAAAAATCGTGAAAACGTCCGCACCGGCGCGTTGAAAGACTTTTGGCGCAATATGAAATGCCGCACCGTTGGCGCAGTCGAGCACAATTTTGACACCCGTTAAATCAGGGGTGTGACTGAACAAGAAGTCCCCGTACAGGTTTTCGGCTTCGTGGTAATCCTTGACCGTCCCGAGCGCCACGCCCGTCAAGTCGGCGATGGGTTTCTCGAGGTTGGCTTCGATTTCGTGCTCGAGCGTGTCGGAGAGTTTTTCGCCGTTTGCCCCGAAGAATTTGATGCCGTTGTCCTGGTACGGGTTATGCGAGGCGCTGATGACCACACCTGCGGTGGCATTCAGTTGACGGGTCAGGTAACTGACGCCTGGGGTTGGAATGATGCCAACATGGATCACATCGACGCCCTGAGCGGTCAAGCCCGCCGCCAGTGCCGCCTCGAGCATGTCGCCGCTGCGCCGCGTGTCGCGTCCGATGACCACGCTGGGTTTGCGCGACTGGGTTTTGAAAACCTCAGCAGCGGCTTTACCCAGGCTTAAAGTCCAAGCCGAAGTGAGCGGGTGTTGACCTGCGACGCTGCGCACGCCGTCCGTACCAAAAAATTTGCGATCAGCCATAAAAAGTCCTTAAAGGGGTTTCTCGAGTTTGAAGGCTCGAGGAGTGATGTGAAATTCAGTCTAACACCTGGGGTTTGCATGGTCTTGAAAACGTTTTGAAGTTTTAGTTTCGAGTTCCTGTGACACGCAGAATATTGCCAAGAATTGCACTCGAGTCCGGTCATGAGTTTCACATTTTATGCTAATTTAATAAAGATTCTGAACTTGGTTGGACGGTAAACAGGCTTCACTGACCTGGGGACTGATTTTTATTTTTCAGCCACGCAAAGAAACCACTTGGAGGTGGTTGAATGAAGTATTCACGTCATACGTTGATGCTTGTTGTAGGTCTAACCCTGGGGGCTTGCAATCAAGCCGCGCCACAACAGATTGCGATTGTCGGCGATCAACCAACATCAAGGGCGAATCTCTCGAGCGTGACAGGTTTTCAGCGCCTGATGCCGCTGAACGCTTTACCGGCGGTCAATGACCAAATGGTCAATGAAACGCCAAAATCTTGGTTTGTCGAATTGACCGGCAACCCAGAAGCCGACGGTGGTGTACGACTGAGCTTGGATTCTGAGAGGGCAGGCTTCAAACGCGATGCCAGTGAAAAAGGCGTGAAATACGAAGTTCGTCGTTCGTACAGCGATTTGTTCAACGGTTTTTCGGTGCGGGCGAATGGCAGCGAAATTGTGAAAATTTCGCGTCTGCCAGGTGTTCGCGCAGTTTACCCAGTCAGTCAGTCGGCTTTGCCCAAAACCGATCTGGTCTCCAATCCCGACCTTGCCACAGCCATTACCATGACCGGCGCTGACATTGCCCAGAACGAAATGGGGCTTGATGGTCGCGGCGTCAAAGTGGGCGTGATTGACACTGGTATCGATCTTCAGCATCCAGACCTGGCGGGGCGCATCACCAATCAGTTTGATTTTGTTGGTGATGCCTACAACGCCGACCCCAGCAGCCCAACCTATAACCCAGTCCCAACGCCAGACCCTATCGCCGACGATTGCGAAGGTCACGGTACGCACGTCGCAGGTATTATCGGCGCAAAGGGTCAAGTCACTGGTGTTGCCCCAGCCGTCAGCTTCGGCGCGTACCGCGTCTTCGGTTGCGACGGTTCAACCGATGACGACGTGCTCTTGGCAGCCTTAGAGCGTGCCAAAAGCGATGGCATGAAAGTCATCAACATGAGCCTCGGTTCATCGTTTGGTTGGGCGCAATCCCCGCTGGCTCGAGCCTCGAGTCGTTTGGTCAAAAAAGGTATCGTGGTGGTCGCTTCGGCGGGCAACAGTGGCGCTTTGGGCTTGTATTCCACAGGCGGTCCTTCGGCTGGCGAAGAGGTCATTTCGGTGGCGTCGTTTGATAACATTGCCGTCAGCTTGCCGTACTTTACGGTGTCCCCAAACCAAACCCATGTTGGTTATATCGAAGCCACGGGCGCACCGGCAGCGCCAACCTCGGGCATGGCATCCATCACCCGTACGGGCACGATCACCACAACCAACGATGCTTGCGCACCACTGGCAGCAGGCAGTTTGACAGGCAAGACCGCCCTGATTCGCCGTGGCACTTGCGCGTTTTACACAAAATCTAAGAACGCCCAAGATGCGGGCGCGACAGCCGTGGTTTTGTACAACAATGCGGCTGGCAGAATCAGCCCAACCGTGGCGGGTAGCCCTGCGATCACCATTCCAGTGGTTTCAATCACCCGCGAAGAGGGCATTGCCATCAATGCGCTCTTGAATGCCGCCCCTGTCGATCAAACCTGGACCAATGGGCGCGACGGATTCCCAGTCCCAACAGGCAACCTCATCTCGAGCTTCAGCTCTTACGGACTTGTGCCAGACCTGAGCTTGAAACCAGACATTGGCGCTCCTGGCGGTTTGATCCGTTCGACCTTCCCAGTCGAGCTTGGCAGTTATGCCACCCTCAGCGGCACGTCCATGTCCTCGCCGCACGTGGCGGGCGCTGTGGCGTTGCTGTTGCAATCCAACCCCGACATCAAAGCCAACGACGTACGCAGTTTGCTTCAGAACACTGCCACCCCTCGAGCCTGGTTTGGCAATCCAACTCTAGGCTTCTTGGACAGTGTGCATCACCAAGGCGCGGGCATGTTGCGAATCGATGCCGCAGTGCTCAGCCCGACCACCGTTTACCCATCCAAACTGTCACTTGGTGAAAGCGCCGGCGGACCAGTCCAAAACGAACTCGAGATTGTCAATGACAGCAATCAAGTGGTCACGTACACCCTCAGTCACGAACCAGCCCTTTCGACTGGACCCAACACCTTTGCCCCAGAATTTGACACCGGCTTTGCCAGCGCGACCTTCAGCTCGCCAACTGTGCGCGTTGGCAGGTACGATGAAGGCACGGTTAAAGTGACCATCACCGCCAGTTTGGAGCTGCCTGACCGCAGCATTTACGGCGGTTACATCGTCCTGACGCCTGACAACGCAGGACAAGTGATCCGCGTGCCTTACGTCGGCTTTAAAGGCGATTACCAAGCCATTCAGGTGCTCTCCCCAACCGCCAACAACTTCCCGTGGTTGGCAAAAGTGGTCGGTACAAATCTGGTCAATCAAACGGCTGGCGCTAGCTTCACGATGCAAGCGGGCGACTTCCCCCAAATCTTGTACCACCTCGATCATCAATCAAGGCGCTTGCGTTTTGACGTCTACAACATTGCCACGCCCAAAAAGACATTCCTCATTGATGGTGCGGATTACTTGATTCGCAACCAAGGTCCGAATGGATTCTTCTTGCTCGAGTGGGATGGCACCGCCACCAAAGATGCTGAGGTTGCCGAGAACGGTTTTGTCACCCCAGACCCCAAGAAAATCATGACCTTGCCCAACGGTCAATACGCCATCAAGATTACCGTGACCAAAGCGCTTGGTAAGTTTAACCGAGCCAGCGATACCGAAACTTGGATTTCACCCACCATCACCGTTTCCCGTCCTGCAGCACCCTAAAATTCTTAAACCAAAGCTCAAAACGCGCCCACCAATTTTGGTGGGCGCATTTTTTATTTGAATGGTTTTAACACCATATCCACTTTGCTCAGAATACAGCGCCTTGCATATCCGTTGACACCATTCTTGACCATAAGACGCACCTTACGGGCATGGTCGCTTCTTCTTGGTCCCAAAACGCACCTGTGGGCGGGACCGCTTGACCATAAGACGCACCTGACGGGCATGGTCGCTTCTTGACCATAAAATGCACCTCGCGGGCATGGTCGCTTCTTGACCATAAAATGCACCTCGCGGGCATGGTCGCTTCTTGCTCTCACTTCTATGCAAGGCGCTGTACTTCGCCAATTCTGCGAATTGAGTTGAAACTTTCTTGATCTGCCCCTCGTAATGTGAATCAGTAATCACTTTAGAGTTACACAAGGGAGCATCATGTCAAGAATTCGTTTTGTCATCAGCGCACTCGTTCCATTCGCCCTTCTCGGTTTGATCGGCGCGACCCAAGCCCAGAGCCTCAACACGCTCGAGATAGACCGTTTGGTGTCTGATGCCATGAAACGCCACGGCGTGCCCGGCGTTGGCTTGGCAATTGTGATGGATGGCAAAGTCGTGTACACCAAAGGTTACGGCGTGCGAAACACCAAAACGAACGCCGCCGTGAACGCCGATACGCTCTTTTCGATTGGTTCGGTCAGCAAGTCTTTTACCTCACTCGGCGCGATGCAGCTTGTGGATGCTGGCAAGCTCAGTTTGAGCACCAAGGTGAATGCGGTATTGCCAAACCTGAAATTTTCCGACCCAGGCAAAGGCGCAAATGTCACATTGCAAAACTTGCTTTCGCACACCAGCGGTTTACCTCGAGCCGATGATTTGTGGTATTTCGACAAGACCATCAAAACCCGTGAGGACATGCTGGGAACGGTGGCAAAAATTGGGTTCAATGAACCGATTGGCACGACCTGGCAGTATTGTAATCAAAATTTTGTGATTGCCGGTGCGATGCTCGAGAAAACCACGGGCGGCACGTGGGAAGATTACACCCGCAAGAATATTTTTGCGCCGCTCGGCATGAAACGCAGCGTGTTTGAAAACCAAGATGCGGTAAAAGATGGTAATTACGCCAGTGGTTTTCAAGTTGGTTTAAGTGGCGCTGAACCAATGCCCGCTTTTGACCGCATGGTGATTGCGGGTCCAGCAGGTTCGATCATCTCGAGCGCGTCCGACATGGCTCAGTACGCCGCATTTCAACTCTCGAACGGCACTTGGAACAATCAAAAAATTGTTTCACAAACTGCGCTCGAAACCATGCACAGCCGCCAAGTTGAAATTTCGGGGTTTCCCTCGAGTACACCTGGTTTGGCATTCCCGAGTTACGGCTTGGCGTGGTTGAACGAAGAATACCGTGGTGTCAGTATTGTCGAACACGGCGGCAACATCGATGGTTTCAGCGCCGAGGTGCAACTTGTCCCGTCAAGAGGTTTGGGCATCGTGATCCTCACCAACCTGAACGGCGCGAACGTCTTCACCAACGAAGTTCGTTTGGGCATCACCGAACGCGCTCTGGGCATGACGCCACTCAGCGAGTTCAAACCAAATGCCCTCACCGCCCAACTCGAGGCGGCAAAAACCTTCAAACCCGACCTTGAAGTTTTAAAGTCACTCGAGGGAAAATACGCATTGGTCACAGGCGATAGCGCAATCATCAGTTTTAAAGAGGGTCAGTTGAGTATTATGCAGGGTGGTCAAACCTTTCCAATGATCGCCGCCAGCAAAACAGAGTTTATTGTGAATGTCTTGGGTTCATTGATCTCGCTCGAGTTTAAAACCGATCCAAGCGGTTTGGTTTGGGTCTACCAAGATGACCAAGTTGTTGGCGTTCGTGTTCCAGCAAGCTCCAGCACCGCGCCTGCCAGCAGCGAATTTAAGAATGCTGGAAATCAGTACAGTTTCACCCTGCCAACAAATTTAAGCTTGGCGCAGCAAACCCCTAACTTCAGTGTGTTTGAATCCTCTAACCCTGCCGCCGCCGTGATTGTGGCAACCACCAAAGCACAATCCGACCTCGAGCAAAGTGTCAAAGCGGTGATTGGTCAATTCGACCCGAGTTTTAAGCAAAAACCAGACAACATTCGGGAATTGCCCGCGGTCAACGGTGTGGTTTGGACGCAGTACCTGTACCAATTGCCCAACGATCAATTTTTGGTGGCACTCGCAGCCCGTAAAGACAACACGGCTTTTGTGATTGTCGCACAACTAAAAACGGCTGATGTGGGCGCATTCACACCGACCATCAATCAGTTGATCCGTAGTTTTAAGATTTTGATTTAGAACGTCTAAAACGAAATGATCTCGAGTCTCGAGGCGCTTAAAACCCAATTCATCCACTTGAACCGCGAGTGGATGAATTTTATGGTTTTGCCAAATCCATCGTCCAAAGTGGACTGTTCGGATTGGCGCTTGGGTACAGTGCCGCCACACCAATCTCAGTAAAATTGGCGTTCATGATGTTGGCGCAGTGTCCCGCACTTTTCAACCAGGCGGTCATGACAATCTGGGTCGTGGACTGCCCCCAGGCGATGTTCTCGCCCCAAGTGCTAAAAGTATAACCCTGGGTTTTCATCCTGTCCCCAGGACTCGAGCCATTGAAACCGGTGTGAGCAAAAAAGTCGTGGTCAAGCATGTCTTGATTGTGCGCTCGAGCGGCAGCCTCGAGTTTGGCGTTCCAGGTCAAAGCTGGCGCGACAGGATAATTTTTGCCCCCGCAAGTCCGCGCTCCTGCTCGAGCGGCATTGACTTGATTGAAAATGTCTTGGTTGAAAGCGTTGAGGGTTGTGGTTGGTGGTGTGATCACCCCAGGTTTGGAAATAATAGGGCTGATCGTGCCACAAGCACTGAGGCTTAAGAGCACAACAATCGCAAGCTGAAATCTCGAGTTTTTGAACATACCCCTGAGTTTACAAAAGTCAATGAGTTTTCAAGGGTCAAAATCGTGTTGAGAATGATGAAGGCTCGAATAGGTTGGCAAAACTTTATTTTGCAAATGATGAGGAAAAATGTACAATTCTAGTATGACTCGAGTAACCGCAACCGAAGCCCGAAACCAACTGCCTGATTTGCTCGAACGGGCACACAAAGCAGGTGAACGCATTGTGATTGCACGACACGGAAAACCCAGCGCGGCACTGATTTCATACTCGGATTTAAAACGCTATCAAGCACTCGAAATTGCTCAAGACCTTAGTGATTTAAACCGTGCCAAAGCTGAGAACACGGGATTCATCACACTCGAGGAGTACCGTGCCAAAAGAAAAGCCCGTACCTCCTAAAGAAACTCCCGTCTTTACTGTCAATCTCTCGAGAAGCGCCGAAAAGTTTTTGGATCGATTGCCCGATAAGCATTTTGGGCAAATTGATCGTCGGCTTGAGATGCTCAAAACAAATCCTCGTCCGCATGACAGTATTCAACTGACAGACCGGGACAAAGAACGTCGTTTTGATGTTGGTGAGTACCGTGTTTTGTACGAAATTGATGACGAAATACGAATTGTTGATGTTTTCAAAATTGCGCCTCGAAAAGACAAACGAATTTACAAGAAACGAGGATAGATGTACAAGCCATAATCTCTTCCGATCCTTAAAAATTCCGACTCCATAAAAACTTCTGCTCGGGCTTTTTTCACTCGAGCGTCACCCTTTGCACATATCTTCTAACCTCGAAGCCCTAGAATATAATCATGTCGCTCGAGTTGATTTTCACACTGGCATTGGCGTATTTGGTTGGCAGTTTGCCGTTTGGGTACTGGCTTGCGCGTGCCAAAGGGCTTGAACCGTTGCGCGGTGCCTCATATAACATTGGTTTTGAGAACGCCATGCGGGTACTGGGCGAGGACACGGTGATCGTGTCGTTCATGCTGGATTTCTTAAAAGGGGCGCTGGTGGTTGGTCTGGTCGCGCCCTTCGACGGCAACGAACCCGCGTTGCTGGCAGGCTTGGCGGGTTATGTCGGGCATTTGTATCCACCAGCATTTTATTTTTCCAAAGCCTACCCGGTGCGTGGTCGCGGCAACGTTTTTATTTTGGGAATGCTGGCAGGTTTGGCGGTCTTCACGGCTTTTCCATTTTGGATGGCGACACTGCCCATCATTGTTTGGGCGGCGGTACTGGGTTGGACGCGCTATGTGGCACTCTCGAGCTTGGCTGCGGGGGCAACGTTGGCGCTCGAGGTGCTGCTCTCCCCTTCTGACGCCTGGGGGCGGTTTGCGGTGCTGATTTTGCTGGCGGCGGTGATTTGGCGTTTTAAAGAAAATTTGGGTCGCGTGATGGACAAAACCGAACCCAAAGTTGGTGAAGTGCATCATATTGCTGGCGAGCGCAAGGATCAGATCGTCAGCGCGTTTATCATTCACCCACTTTCACCAGATGCCGTTTTTTTAACTGAACGGGCAAAATGGTTAAAGCCACTGTACGACCGTGGTTGGATCACGAATGCCATGATTTACACCTTCGGCAAGTACATCCGACCATTTAAAATTGGCGAATTGCGCGGCATTTACACCAGCGACGGTCAAGAGATTCGTTGCCATATCTTAACTTCACCACTTGTACCAGAGGTGTTTAAAAACGAACCCGAACTGGCTAAAAAACGTGCCATTCAAGGCGCAAGGCTGGCGCTCGAGCTTGGTGCGAGCACCTATGGGCTGGGGGCTTTTTGGGGCACCATCGGTAAAAAGGGACTCGAGGTGCAAGCCGCCGTGCCAGAAATTCATGTCACCAACGGCGGGGCGTACACGGCGGGCAGCATTCGGGCGGCAGTACCGCAGATTCTCGAGCATTGGAAATCGCGCGGCGAGGTTATGGGCAACCTGACCGCCGCCGTGATCGGCGCGAACGGCGTGGTCGCGTTTGGCATGGCGCGAATGCTGGCTGGCGAGGTCGGCAAAGTGATTTTGATTGGACGCGATTTGACCCGTCTGGACAAATCCAAAGCCACGCTCGAGAAAGCCTTCCCGAACACCAAATTTGTCAGCAGCCTCGAGCCTCACGATTGCCTCGAAGCCGATCTGATTTTTACCGCGACCAGCGACCCAAACCCTGTGGTGTTCGCCAAAGATGTCAAACCCGGCGCCTGGATTTACGACGAGGGACGCCCCGCCGACGTGGATTTCAGCGTGCTCGAGGTTGAAGGTGTGCGCTTGATTCCTGGTGGTGTGGTTCAACCGCCTGGCAGCATGTACGACACCAACGGTTGGGCGACGGGCAGCCTCGGCTTTGGTGATGGCAACGTGCCAGCCTGCCTTGCCGAAACTTTGATTATTGCCGCCAACGAAGCTTGGAACCGCACCAGCCTCGGCGAAACCACCAAAACCGAGAACATCAATTACTTTGTCACCGAAGCCGAACGTCTAGGCTTTACCGTGCTCGAGAGTATCGAGAAACCCGCGCCGCCCGTCAGTACCA
>JANLWR010000218.1:0-2288 GCA_031364625.1 Deinococcales bacterium
GGCAGCTCGAGATCAGGGCATCAGAATTCTGGGCTGCTTGTACACCAGCACGTTATTTCCAGCACAAACCAGCAATAGCCAAGTTTTTTTGCGCGTGATTTGCGGTGGCAGCCTCGACCCAGAGTTTTCAAGCTTGAATCATGATGCGGCGCTCGAGGTGGTCAAACACGATTTGCAAAAAACGTTAGGCATCAGTGCGCCACCCGTTTCGGTGCAAGAAGTCCGTTGGGACAAAGGTATTCCGCAGTACACGCTCGGACATCCAAGCCGCTTGACCCGAATTCAAACGCTGCTCGAGCAAACCCCAAATTTGTATCTTGCCGGCAACGCCTACCGTGGCGTGGGTGTGAACGATTGCATCCGCGAAGCCGAAAAAACCGTCAAACATATCCTCGCGCAACCTCGAGAACCAGAAAAGGTTCTGGCATGAAACTCGAGGTGCAAACGTTTATCAAAGAGTTGCAACACCGCATCTCGAGCGCGTTTGAAGCGTGTGACGGCGGTGCAACATTTCTTCACGACAATTGGCAGCATCATTCTGGTGGCGGCGGTCAAGCTCGAGTGATTCAGAATGGTGAAGTTTTCGAGAAGGGTGGCGTGAATTTCTCGGCGGTGAGTGGTGTGCTGCCCGAAAAGATGGCAGCACGCATGAATTTAACGGGCGAACCCTCATTTTTTGCGACAGGCGTCAGTGTGGTCATGCACCCACAAAATCCGTTTGTGCCTGCTGTGCATTGCAATTTCAGGTATTTTGAATGTTACGACGAGGCTGGAAATGTGAGCGACTTTTGGTTTGGTGGTGGCGCAGACCTCACCCCGTGTTACCCGTTTCTGATCGATGCCCAGCATTTTCACTCAACCTTGAAGGCTGCCTGTGACCCGTTTGGAACAGACTTGTACCCAAAGTACAAAGCCCAGTGTGATACATATTTCTACCTCCCGCACCGCAAAGAGACTCGAGGTGTGGGCGGAATTTTCTTCGATTATTTGCGCGGTGATTTTGCTCAGAATTTTGCGTTTTTGCAAGTCATGGGCAATGCGTTTCTTGATGCTTACCTGCCGATTGTCGAACGTCGCAAACTCGAGGTTTTCACACCGCTCGAGCGTGAATGGCAAGAAATCAGACGCGGACGATACGCCGAATTTAACCTGGCATTTGACCGTGGTACGCAATTCGGACTCGAGACGAACGGACGCGTGGAGAGCATTTTGATGAGCCTGCCACCCGTCACGCGTTGGGTGTACAACCACACGCCAGAAGCGAATTCTCGAGAAGCCGAATTAAAAGAATTTTTGAAAGCCAGGGATTGGCTCTCAGAGGCATAAAAGTTCTTTGCGCAACATTCCAAACAAATGCACGTCACCACGCACGCCACGGTAGGTTTCATGCTGACGTAAAACGCCTTCTAACTTAAACCCAAGTTTCTCGAGCACCCGAAGACTGCGGGTGTTTGCGGCGTTGACCTCAGCCGTTATGCGCTCGAGTTTTAAATCTGTAAACGCAAACTCGAGCATCAATTTTGCACCCAAAAAACCAAGACCTTGACCCCACAAACTCGAGTTTCCAATGGCGTAACCCAAACTGGCTCGAGCCTCAAACGTGTCGATGTCGGCAAGGTCGGCGTAACCAATCAAAACGCCGTTCAACGTGATGCCTTTGCGAATCAGCTTGTCGCTGGATTCGCTGATGATGCCCGTCCAATGGGTTCTGATGCGTTCTTCGGAAAGCTCGAGCGACCAATCGTTTGCCAAACAAAATTCGCTGTCTTTCGCCCAGACCACAACTGTTTCTAAATCCTCGAGCTGCAACGGGCGAAGGTGAACGTCTTCAAGCATGAAACGATTTTAACGCTTCAAGAATCAAGTTGAAATCTGCTGGCTCGAGCATCATATTCAAAGCGTGTTAATCTCAAAATCATGAAATATCACCTGTCACTGATTGGAATGCTGTTTTTAGGAATCATCAGCACATCCAACGCCCAAAATGATTTTCCGCCCGAAGGCTTCATGGACGGCGCGTACGTGGTTATTGGAAGGCTTCCAGATTCCAATCAAACCTATCAGGGAACAATTGGCGTCACCTCGAGCAATCAGGTTTTGAGTATGACCCGCGTGATTAACGGACAAAAAACGATTGCTCTGGGGAAATTTGAAACAACCAGTGAAAATGCCCAAGTTTTAAAAATAAGTTTTGAAAGCAAAGGCAAAAAGTACGAAGAATCATGCCTGGTCGTGAGCGATCTTGACAATTACGCTCGAGTCACCTGTTACGTGTATCAACAATCAAC
>JANLWR010000238.1:0-3538 GCA_031364625.1 Deinococcales bacterium
GCCAGCCCAACCTCGAGCGGTGCCAATTCAACCCAGTACACCAACGCCCAGCACCCCCAATACCCCAAGTGATCCAGAAAATCCTTTGAATCCCTTCGCGCCAACCCTGCCGAACACCCGCAGTTAAATTCTCAATTGGGAGCAAAATATGGACGATATGAGCGCCAAACCAGCAATCGAACCAAATTCCGTGGTCGAAGCCGCCGCCAAACTGCGCACCTTGTTATTTGAGGTCAAACGCGTGATCGTCGGGCAAGATTTGATGCTCGAGCGAATGCTGGTGGCGCTCCTTGCCCGGGGGCATATTTTAATTGAAGGCGTGCCTGGACTTGCCAAAACCTTGGCGATCAAGACCACCGCCGATGCGATTGGAGGATCATTTCGCCGTATTCAGTTCACGCCCGACCTTGTGCCCGCCGATTTGATTGGCACACGAATTTACAATCAAAAAGAATCCAAATTCGAGGTTGAACTTGGTCCGATCATGGCAAATCTGGTTTTGGCAGACGAGATCAACCGCGCACCCGCCAAAATTCAGAGTGCGCTTCTCGAGGCGATGCAGGAACGCCAGGTCACGATTGGACAGCAAACGTTTAAATTGCCCGACCCGTTTTTGGTGCTCGCCACCCAAAACCCCATCGAGTCCGAAGGCACGTATTTTCTGCCCGAAGCGCAGGTAGACCGTTTTATGTTTAAAGTGATCATCGGCTATCCTGGTTTCCACGAGGAAATGACCGTGGTGGACAGGGTCAGCACCAAATTTGAGGCGATCAACAAGGTTTTATCGAGCGAAGAACTGCGCGGTTTGCAGGAGATGGCGGACCGAATTTACGTGCACCCAAATGTCACCGAGTACGCGGTGCGATTGGCTCGAGCCACGCGTGACCCAAGCGAAGCCAAACTGCCAGAACTGAAAAAGTACATCGCTTACGGCTCTTCGCCGCGCGGCAGCGTCAACCTCATTTTGGCTGCCAAAGCCCTGGCGGTCTTGCGTGGGCGCGAGTACGCGCTGCCTGAAGACGTGCGCGACCTCGCGCCAGAAATTTTGCGTCACCGCATCATGCCCTCCTACGAGGCGCTGGCAGACGAGAAGAGAATGGAAGACTTTATCGACATGATCTTGAAAGCCATTCCGCTGCCAAAAGTGCATATGGGCGACCCTTACAAAACCCAGAGCAGCCAAGCCACTGGCATGGAAGTCAATCTTTAAACCTTCAAAAGCCGTATACCGTTTTAAGAACTCGAGAAACCCTAAAACATGCTGACCTTAACCCGTCCAAAACCAAAAGCACCCGAGGCTCGCCCCGAACCCAAAGCTCCAGAATTGCCTGAAGCTTTGCTGCGCAGGCTCGAGTTAAAAGTCATCAAGCGGCTGGACGGGTTTTTGTTTGGCGATTACTCGGGCATTTTTTATGGTCCCAGCCTTGACCTTGCCGAAATCCGCGAGTACCAACCGGGCGACGAGGTGCGCCGAATGGATTGGAATGTCACGGCAAGGTCTGGCAAATTGCACGTCCGTCAATACCGCGAAGAACGCGAAATTACCGCCTGGATGGTGGTTGACATGTCTAAGAGCATGACTTTCGGCACACGCCGGGTTTTAAAACGCGACCTCGCACTCGAGTTTGCGGGGGTACTCTCGAGCATCATCACGCGGCACGGCGACAAGATTGGCTGTTTGGGTGTCAACGAGGCGGGCATTAAGTTTGTGCCGCCGCGCACTGGACGGGCGCAAACCCTGAATATTTTGCATCAATTAAGCCACCTTCAAGAAAACTTTGCCCCAGGTAACTTCAGTAACCTGGAGGCAGCACTCGAGCGGGTCGAACGCACCTTAAAACGGCGTACCATGCTGTTTGTGGTTTCGGATTTTATGGATGCGAATTCCAATTGGGCACAGCCGCTCGGACGCCTCGCCCAACGCCACGACGTGATCGCCGTGCGAGTCTCCGACCCTGCGGAGCGCGAACTGCCCAATGTTGGCGGCGTGCGCTTCCGCGACCCAGAATCGGGCAAGGAGATTTGGGTGGACACCAGCAACCCCAAGGTTCGCCTCGCCCATGCTCAAATGGTCTTAAAACGCAACGAACGCGTGGCTCGAGCTTTTAGGGGCGCTCGAGTTGATGCCCTCGAGTTGAGCACCCATCTAGAGGTGATCGCTCCAATCATGAAATTCACGCTCAAACGCCGAGGTCGCAGATGAACAATCTCCAAAGCCAACTCGAGGAGCGAACATCATGACTTTTACCTGGCCATTGCTGTTGCTATTGATGCTGCTTGTGCCGTTAGCGATCTGGTTTGTGCGCCGCAGTGCCAAAGGTCGAGTCAACACCGCCACCGCCTACGCCGACGCAAATTTGCTGCCCAATGTGCTGTCAAATACCAAGCAATCACACTCGAGATGGCCACTGAACCTTCAACTGATTGCCCTGACATTGCTACTATTTTCGGCGGCACGACCAATTGGTTCACCGCCACTGCCAGTCAACAAAGCCGCCGTGATGATCGCGCTCGACACCAGCAAGAGTATGCAGGCAACCGATGTTAGCCCAACAAGGCTCGAGGTTGCCAAAGAAATCGTTAAAGAATTCATCAAACTTGCCCCCGGCAGCACCATGATCGGACTTGCAACCTTTTCGGACAGCGCCGCGATTGTTGTACCTGCCACCACCGACCGAACCACATTGCTCGAGAAACTGAAGGGCGTCAAAGTGGCTGCCAACACCAGTTTGGCAGATGCAGTGGTCGGCAGCGTTAGAAGCTTACCAGGGCGCAAAAACGTGGACATTCCAAGTGAATTGCTGGGACTGCGATCCAACGCCAACCAGCCCAAACCCCAAACGATAGACCCAAGCACCGGACAGCCGATCAAACCCGTTGACGCCGCCGCCCTGCCTCCTGGCGCGATTGTCTTGATTTCTGATGGCACCAGCAACGTCTCCGCCGACCCGCAACTGGCAGCCAAATTTGCCAAACAATACAAAGTCAAACTCTATACCATTGCTGTCTGCAAAGAGGGCGGCGCGGTCATGCAAATTGACGGCAAACAATACTTTGTGCCGTGCACACCCAAAACCTTGGAAAGCATGGCGCTCGAGACCGAAGGCAAATATGTCTTCCCACCCGAAAAAGCGGCGCTCGAGAAAATATACAAAGAACTTGGCACGGTCACCGTTTGGGAAGCCACCAAACTCGAGCTTGGCGGGATTTTGTCAGGTTTGGCAGTGGTCTTGATGCTGACAGGCGCGGGACTCAGCCTTCACTGGCAACGCAGAATCCCTTAAGGAGTAGGCATGAATTTTCTCTGGCCCTTTCAACTTGTGCTGCTGGTGATCGTGCCATTTTTGCTGTGGTGGTACTGGCGCGACCAGAAACTCCCAGCCGAAAGCGTGGTGTTTCACCCCGACCTCGAGTTTTTAAAATCGGTTAGCACCCCAACGTTCTCCAGAAACCGTGACATTCCCGCGATTTTATACCTGCTGGCACTCGGTTTGGGTATTTTCGCGCTCGCCCGCCCAACGGCAGCCTTACCCGTTCC
>JANLWR010000256.1:0-1670 GCA_031364625.1 Deinococcales bacterium
ATGATGACGCGGGTGACGCCGTTGGATGACACGCGCAACCTGGCGATATAACCGGCTTTGCGCAGGTTGATAAGAAGCGGACTGGCGCTGGCGGCGTTTTTGAACGCGCCGACTTGAAGGTAGGCAGTCTCGATTTTTGGATTGGTGTCGGTTTTTTGAGCCAGGTTTTTGCTGGCGGTCATTGACGCTTTAACGGGTTGTTTTGCCAGTGTCGAATTCAGGGTTGCGGGTTTGCTGCTCGAGCCTTCCATGATTTTTCGTGGCGTGGCGGTTTTTGGTGCTGCGGGTTTGCGATTGTTGGCACTGCCCGAACGTGACCCGTCTGGACGGTAAAGTATTGCGCCTGGATAAGCATTTTTGAGTCGCGCAAAGGCACTTTGGGCACTGCTTTGAGCGCTGTAAGGTCCAACAATCACCAAGTACAAATACTGTGATAGCACAGCCCTGGCAGGGAATCCCTGGCGACGAACTTGGGCGGCAAACGTTTCGGCTCGAGGTTGGGTTTTGTAAGTGCCGACCACAATGCGGTAACTGCTGAGGTAAGACCCTCTCGAGGTTGTGGTACTGGCTGACGTGACGGGTTTTGTTGGTTTGACGTTTGGTGTCGGAGTTGTGGCTGTGGTGGCTCGAGGTTTGATGCTTGCGGCTGGCACTTTGGGTTTTTGGGTTGGTTTCACGGCTGTGAATGTTTTGGGTTTGATAACCGCAGGTTTTTGAGCCGTTGGTTTGGTGTTTGTTTCAATGGTTGGAACTTCTGCGACACTGATTGGTTTGGTTGCTGGTTTTAGAGTTGGTTTTGTGTTGCTCGAGGTAACAGGTTTAACTGCTGGTTTGGTGTTGCTATTTGTTACAGGTTTTCTTACCCCAACAGCTTGGGTCGGTTTTTTGGTGTTGGCAGGAATTTCTGGACTGTTGGGTTTGGTTGGGTTGTTTGGGGTCGTTACGGCGGGGGCGCCGGTCACGGTGTTGCTGGCGGGTTTGAACAATTTACCGCCACTGAGCAGCAAGAACATCACGGCTGCGATCACTGCGGCAATCAACAATGCCATGAGCAGATCAACCCAGTTGCGTCTTAGAAACTCCATGAAACGCTCCAAAACTGGTTAAAGTTTATGCTGGCAACACCCATGAATTATTTACTCGCCTTGGGCAGGGCTGCCAGGGCTTTGCGGGCAGGTTCGTAACCAAGTTTGAGGGCTTTCTCGAGTTGAACCCGTCCCTCTTCGATGCGCTTGAGGTTGACCAAGGACACGCCCCAACCGTACAAGGCTTCTGGAAGGTCGGGTTTGGCGAGAACCGCGTTGCGAAAGGTATTTTCGGCGTTGCCCCAGTCTTTTGCGCCGAGGAAGGCATTGCCCAGGTTGACTTGCGCATCAATGTTTTTAGGGTCGAGCGTGACGCTACGTTGAAATGCCGTGATTGAATTGCTGAAATCGCCGAGTTGGTAGAGGCTTAAACCCAACCACTGAAAATACTGGGCGTTGTCGGGGTTTTGTTCGCTGAGAGCCTGAAACTCGAGGGTGGCATCGGAGAATTTGTTGTTCTTGATTACCGCAAACACTCGAAGGAAGAAGGCGCGTCGTACGGCCTCCGAAGCACGTGTCGCCACGATGAAGGCCGTCGCGACAAAGAACAGACTTTTGCGCACAGTGGTCTTGGCGGTAATCAAG
>JANLWR010000313.1:0-4844 GCA_031364625.1 Deinococcales bacterium
GTAAATCAAAAACAACCCACCGACAACGCCCAAATAGACTTTTGCGCCAATCAACACGCTCGAGATGGCAGTGATGCCAAACGCCGCAATGCTGCCAAAAACCGCGTCGGCAGTCGCCGCACCCAAACCGGACGCAAAACCAGCGATACGCCCAAACGCCAACGTGCGCCGAATGGTCAGTAACCCAATTGGACCGACGGGTGCGGCAATCGAAATGCCAATCAAAAAGCCTTTCAGGAAAAAAGCGAAATCCATCACGCGCCCCGCAACGGCAAGCTGGGCGAATCCTTAAAACTTGAAAGTGCAATGCTGGTACGGGTTTTGATGCCGCTCGAGATCGATTTCAGTTCCTCGGTGACAATTCGCTCTAAAGCTTTTGTACCCGCGCAGCGCACCTTGAGCCAGTAATCGTCATCGCCAGACATGTGATGACACTCGAGCACTTCGGGCATTTTTTTGACGCGCTCGAGAAAGGTTTTACGCGATTTTGAATCCGAGATTTGCACCGCAATAAAAGCCAGCAACCCGCAACCCAACAATTCAGCCTCGAGAAGCACCGTATAACCTTTTATCACCCCGCGTTCCTCGAGTTTGCGCACGCGTTCGGTGATGGCGGGAGCAGATAAATTTAATTTTGCGGAAAGTTCTGTCCAGGTGACTCGAGCGTTTTGTGAAAGGTGCTCAAGAATTTGGAAATCAAGGTGATCTAGGTCTTGAGATTTAGATTCCACTATGAAATTATAATAAGACTTTGCTTTTAAAAGCAAAGTTTCACAAAATCAAAAAACACTCATATTGGGTCTTGAGATTGGGACTTAAAGTTTAAGGTTCAAAAAGCTTAATCCCACGATTTTGGAGGATTCGGAAAATAACATGGCTCTTCAAAAACCAGGCAACTCCAAATGACCAAATCGAAATCCATTCCACGAAAAAAAGACTCGAATCGCGGGGTACAAGTGAACTTATCATCAAAAAGTAAATGATTCGCAATCCAAACAAAAGACCTACAACAGCGATAATGCCGCCACAAACCCGATAAATTTTAGCGTTGAAGGCTTTGTGTTTTTCAGAAAGACCAGACGCATCTTGATTCTTTGCAAAAAAGTAAAAAGACATCACTGCCATGCCTGCGAACAAAATAACAGCACCGATGTTGTGAATTGTTGAAAAAACATTTGTGTGAAGCACGTTTTTGTCATCAAGAAATGCAGTCGGACATAGTCCTATACCAATAGCTCCAAGTCCCATCAATTTATGCAAAAACCATTCATCTGAGTATCCGTTGTAACAAATCAAGAACAATCCAATCGCACACATAAAGGCAACAAAAAAATCATGGGTGGCTGGAAGATGATAATAAGCACTGATTGATGATTCTATTTTCGGATTCCAATTTAATACCAGCACAAGTGGAGGAAGAGTGATCGCAAGAGTACCGATGACCGCCCTGATGTTGAGGTAAGACAAAAGCAAACTGGTTGAATATGTCATAACACTCCCTGTACAAAAAAATGATTGGATAATTTGGCGATAGATTCTTTGTGTCGATACTCAATTTGGATGATGTATTTTATTCAACTTACTGCCTCCAATGTCTAAATAACATCAACAGAACGTCTATCAAACATCGATTCAAAAATGTGAAATAAAATACACTCCGATTTCTTGAGCATTTGACACTCAAGTGTCTCAAGAATCAAGATTCCAGATAGCAATAGATCATCAACCTCGAGCCACCTGTTTAACCCTTGCTGACAAAGCGTTGACAAAAGCGTTTCAGACTGACCATGTGAAAACCAATTTCAAGAACTGGTATCCACTGGTGCTGCTGCCCATCGCAGCCACCGTGGTTTCGGCGCTCGGCGCTCCGAGTGAAGCGGACATCAACGTCTACCCTTACGACGGCGCGAAACTGCTGGCGGGTCAACGCGTGGATTTGCGCGTGGAAGCCTCGAAGCTCGAGGATTTAAAGAATTACACGATTAGCTTGAATGGCAAGGCGTTGACCGATTTTGTCCAAACCTCGCAGGGCGCTGGTCAAGCCGAATGGACGCTGCGCAATATTTCGGCAAAAAGTGGCGCGAACGAAGTGCTGGTCAAACTGACCGATGCCAAAGGCGAAGTCACCAAACGCATCGCCTGGACTGGCGTCGCGCCAACCCGACCTTTAAAACCCGCCAAGAACGTGATCTTGTTCATTGCCGACGGCATGAGTTGGAACACCATGCACGGCGCTCAGGTGATTGCCAAAGGGTACAACCCAAGCAACGGAATGCCGCGCGGCAAGCTCGAGATGGAAGCGGGCGCGGACGGCATGGCAAGCATTAGCACCAGCAGTTTTGACTCTTACATTGTGGACAGTGCCAACAGTGCCACCAGCATTGCCACGGGTCAAAAAGCGGAAGTCAACGCGCTGAATGTTTACCGTGACAATTCGCCAGATACGCTCGACAACCCTCGAGCTGAAATCATTACAGAAATTTTGAAGCGTTCACGTGGCGCCAGCGTCGGTATTGTCAGCAATGTTTTTGGTACGGACGCCACACCCGCCGCCTTTGCGAGCCACACCCGCAGGCGCGGCGATTACAGTTCGATTGCCGATCAATATTTTAAAGGCAACGTCAAACCTGACGTGCTGATGTTCGGTGGCAGTGAAGACTTTATCCCAAGCACTGCCGGCGGCTCGAGGCGCAAAGACGCCACGGACTGGATTACCGAATCGCAAAAAATGGGTTATACGTTTGTCAACAACCGCACGGACTTATTGAAGGCTGGCGCTCCAGACAAATTATTTGGTTTGTTCAACCTCGATAATTTCCCAAGCTATTTGGACCGTGCGACCTGGAAGCGCCCCGAAATGCTCGGCGCGTTTACCGACATGCCGTACCTCTGGGACATGACCAACACGGCAATCTCGAGCTTGGAAAAGAACGACAAAGGTTTCTTCTTGATGGTCGAGGCGGGCATGGTGGACAAGTACCTTCATCCAATGGACTGGACACGCGCCATGTTCGACGTGCTCGAGCTTGATAAAACCGTGAAACTGGCGAAAGAATGGGCTGCCAAACGCGACGACACGCTGATTATTGTCACCGCCGACCACGGTCACAGCCTCAGCGTTTTTGGTGGTTACGACACCAGCAAAGGGGCTGGCAACCGCGACGCCGCGCAAGTCTACGAAAAAGCGGGCTTCCCAAATTATTTTGAAAAACTTGACCAGAACGGCATCCCGCTTCCGACGGCGGCTCGAGGTTTGGCGGTTGGTTTTGGCGCTCACCCCGATTACTGCGAAACCTATGTCGGGCGTGAAGTGTATCAAGCGCCAACGGTCAGTGACGGCAAGGGTGGATTTGTTCCAAACCCGAAAGTCTGCTCCGAACCTGGCGCGTTCCAACGCATCGGCAACCTGCCCAAAGACCAATCGCAGGGCGTTCACACCGCCGACCCTGTGCCACTGTTCGCCTTTGGACCCGGCGCGAAACTCTTCCAGGGCAGCATGGATCAAACCGAGATTTTCTTTGCGATAGCGAACGCAATGGGCTTAAATGCAACCCAAACCAAATAACATTTTTTCCCTGGGGCTGATTGCTGCGATTCTTGCAGCAGTCAGCACTTTCGCGTTTTCCAAACCCAACAAACCAGCCGTCAAACTCGAGATTCCCAAACTCTTCTCGAGCATTTCCGAACGGGGTGCGGTGTACGCGAAACAGACGCTCGAGTTGCGAGGAAATTTAGTCACAGTGACGGGATTTGCCGCCAGCGATCCGAACGTTAAAGACCGTTTTGTGCTGACCCGAACGCGCAAAACCGTTTGTTCACCGTGCGATGAAAGTGCGGATTATCCCAGTTCGATCACCGTGATTTTTCCGAATGCCAATACCGAAGCCGTACCCGTAAGCACCGACAGCGTTTTTGTCTATTTGGCAAACGGGCAGAAAGTACCGGCAACAGGCGAAAAAATCCGTGTCACAGGCAAACTCGAGTTAAACCAAAGTACCGACTCCATCACAAGATACTCGAGCTTGGTGCAAGTACGAGATACAAGTCTCCAAATTCTAGAATAAGCATTTTGGCGTGTGACACTCGAGTTCAAAAATCCTTAAACTGCTGGAATGAACATTCAATCTTTGGGCTATCAAACCGACCTGATCTTTGCCAGGTTCTCGGGTGAAATTGTTGACAGGGGCAATTACACCGTGATTCGCACGCCGAGCAATCCAACGTTTTGGTACGGAAATTTTATTGTCTTTCCACAACCGCCAGCAGCCTCCGATGTCATGCGCTGGATGGAAATATCCAAACTCGAATTCCCAGATTCCAGTCACACGGTTTTTGGGTTTGACAGCGTACACGGCGAAATAGGCGCGGCTCGAGCTTTTGAAGCACTGGGATTTGATGTCATTGAAACGGTGGTGATGACCGCCAGCGAAGTTCACGCGCCACCAAAAGTCAACCTCGAGGCAGCGTACCGCCGAATTTTGACCCAGGATGAATGGGAGCAAGTCATTGCGCTCAGAATCGAATGCAACGATGAGCACGAACCCGAAGGCTACAAACGCTTCATCGAGCGCAAAATGCTCGAGTATCAGCGCATGACCGAGGCAGGACTCGGCAACTGGTGGGGCGCATTTCTAAACGGCAAAATGGTCTCGAGCCTTGGATTGTTCCTCGAGAACGGTGTGGGAAGATTTCAGAGTGTCGAAACGCACCCAGAATACCGACGGCTTGGATTGTGCGGAACGCTGGTGTACATCGCCGCCAAACACGCACTCGAGCAAAGATAGCCAAAAGTGCTGGTAATGTGTGCCGACCCCGAATATCACGCCGCCAGAATTTACGAGAGT
>JANLWR010000348.1:0-7436 GCA_031364625.1 Deinococcales bacterium
ATTCTACTTGGGTCGAAACCCGCCTTCAATGGTGGCGCGACCAAGGTCTGGAAAGCAACAACCTCGAGCCTTACCATCAGACCAAAGAAGACCTCTCGCATTACTCCAAAGCCACGGTGGACATTCTTTACCGTTTTCCACACGGACTCGAGGAACTTGAAGGCATTGCCAACCGTACCGATTTCGATTTGGGTTCGCACACACGCGGCAACGACACGCTTGGGATTCAAGCCAATGTCGAACCGAACACGGACAGCACCGAAAAACTGACGATTCCGCACCCAGAAACGCAAAAACCGATTGTGCCATTCGTGATCGAACCCTCGGCTGGCGTGGACCGGGGCGTGCTGGCGGTCTTGACCGAAGCCTTTACCAAAGAAACGCTCGAGAATGGTTCGGAACGCATTGTGCTGAAGTTGCGCCCGCACCTCGCACCAATTAAGGTCGCAGTGATTCCGCTCGCCAAGAACAAGCTCGAGATTACCGATGTCGCCCGTAAGCTCAAAAAAGATTTGCAAGCCATTGGGTTTGGACGCGTGCTTTACGAAGACACAGGCAATATTGGTAAAGCCTACCGCCGTCATGACGAGGTCGGCACGCCGTTCTGCATCACCGTGGATTTTGACACGATTGGACAGGGGAACAAAGACGATCCAAGCTTGAGCGACCCGAATTTGCTCGGTACAGTCACCGTTCGCAACCGCGACACGATGGCGCAAGAACGTATCGCCATGAAGGATTTGCCAGCGTACTTGCTCGAGCGACTGCGGTAAAAATTGTGAATCAATAATTGCACTGTCTACCCTCATCCCCGACCCTTCTCCCAACATCAGGAGAAGGGAGTTTGGGGTTTTACACGTGTGGCTCGAAATTTTTAACCTTTTCCTGCTTGGCGACCATGCCCGTAAGGTGCTGTTGTCGGGGGCAAGAAGCCGAGTGAGGGCTTCAGGCGAGTGATTGTTTGAACATTTGAGTGTGTAATAGGTTTTTTAGCTTTCTTGAGGTGCAAGAACCACAAGCATCCGACGTACAAAGTTATTCAAAAACAATATAAGCTATTTTTAAATCTCTTCTTACTTTCAAAACGGAAGAACCTTTGTCTTTTCTATAAATAGAAACAAAAAGATATTTATCGTAATTTCTCATTTTATGAGTATAATTTATTCTTTTTTCTACTAAGGCATAGTAGTCTCTTCTGGATTTATCTATTAATTTTCCATTTTAAGACGCTTAACGACTTTGGATTGTCTAAAAGCTTTTGTAATTTATTTAAATCCCATTCAGGATGTCTATTACTTGGAATAAACCAGCCATCAAGTTCTATTGATTTTCCAAAAAAAGACTTGTAGGCAAATTCTATTCCCTGTTCGACGTTATTAATTTTAGATGAACATCATCTTCGCCTGGACCTGGTACATACTTCCATCGGTAAAAATACCAATCATTTTCGTAAGAGAATATCTGACATGTTTCTTGATCTTCTTTTGTTTCAGGTAAGTCTCTTAAATCTGCTAAATCTGTAATAAAGGGATAATTTGATATAGAAAAACCACCTTTAAAAGGTCCACCATGAAGTTCTTTAACAAACAGTGAGAATTTTTCTAAAAGTTCAAATGTAAATTCCATTTTGACTGCTTTCCAGACTGCAACGATGTTTTCAATTTGTTTCCATTATGAATCTCGAGTTTAAGTTTTCTCGAGTCCCACTGCAAAAACATCCCCACTCCGAAGCTCGAGTTGCAATCTTGGCAGGGGTTTGAGGGCGGGTCCTGAGACGCTTTCCCCAGCTTTCTCTGGGTCAAAGGCGCTGAAGTGACAGGCGCAACCCAGAATCGGGTTTCCTGCCGGTGGACGGTATTTGTACGCCATCGACGCGATTTCGGGCTTGACAATAAAGTCGCAAGTGCAGTTTTGATGCGGGCAGATTCTCGAGAGGGCAATCAAGTGCATGTTGCCTTGGCTCAGACCGCCTGGTTGTGGTGTGCTGACCCGAATCAGAATGGCTGGTAAAGCTTGGGTGCTCGAGCCGATCTTGACGGGGTAATCGAATTGTTTGGCATCGCCTGGTTTTTGAAGGTCTGATACTCGAGCAACCTTAAACTTGTTGCCAGTTTGAAAGTTTGGTGTGCCTGGTGGGGTTTTGCCCGCTAGAATTCGGTATGAACGAATGCCAAACCAAGCGAAGAAACCACTTGCCCCAAGTACGGGTGCAATCCACCAGAGTTCAAGCAGGTTGCGTCTCGAAATTTTTTTGAGTTCCGTGTTTGCCATGATCTTATTTTAAGTTTGTGACGTATTTGACCAGCAAGCTGATGTCTACGCTCGAGAGTTGGGTTAAAGCTGGCATCTTCTTATTTTTCGAGCCGAACTTGATTTGATTCCTGACAAATGCGGCATCTCGAGCATTAACCGAAGTTCTTAAATTTGGTCCAATTTGCCCTTGGGCTTCGCTGCCGTGGCAACCGGCGCAATTGGCGGCAAAAAGTTTCACGGCTGGGTCAGAGGCGGTCAAGCGTTTTCTGGCGGCGCTCATGAGTTGCGTGATGCGTGGGCTGCCCATGTCGCCCGTAATTTTTTGGTATTCCGTCCAGGCGTTCAGTGCGCCTTGCGGATCATTTTTGGAACTGAATAAAATGTTGCCAATGGTCATCCAGGCTTCGCTCGAGGGTGGTTTGAGTTTGGTGGCGGCGCGTAACAATGCCAGCGATTGATCGAGTAATTTGGGGTCTTGCGCACTGGCAAAAAACAAAATCTGCCCGTAACGGGCAAGTGCAGTCACGTTTTTGGGTTCTTGACGCAGCACCTCGCCGTAAGCGTTGGCGGCACGGTTGTAATCTTGAATCTCCCAAGCAAGTTGCCCATACTCGAGCAAGGTTGCAACTTCAGCTTTACCCGCTTTGGCTTGCGCGGTCAAGACAGTCTCGAGTGATTTGAGTTTGCTGGCGTTCTCGTAATCTTTGGCTTCTTGCGGGCGCAACGCCAGACGCTCCAAACTCGGGACGACAAAGACGTTGGCGAGCGCTCCAGCCAGCGCCAGCGCCGCGAGAGAACCCAGCACGAAGGTCAACGAAGTGCGTTTACTGCTTTGAACTGGGGCGGGCGCTAAATCTTCAAGTTTTTCGAGAATTAAAGCGGCACGGGTTTCGTCACGAAGCCGCAAACGTGGGTAATCGGTGTCGTCGATCAAACCAAGTTTGTGATCGCGCTCGAGTTCTTTGATTTGCTTAAACAGTGCGTCACGTTCGTCTTCAAGTTCGACCCGGGCATTGTCAGATACCGCATTCTCCCCCAGGTTTTTGATGATTGGACGAACCGCGTAAAACACCAGACCAAGTGCGACCAACAAACCTAAAATCCCAAAAACAATGCCTAAAATAAAATCCCGCCTCTCGAGCGACCACTCACAAATTCTTGCTTTCTTCCAGTTGTTTGCGCACCTTCTCGAGCGACGCGCCCCGAACTTCTGGCATGGTCTGGCTGCTGGCACGACGCAAGTACGAGAACAACGCGGCTGCACCACCAAAAAGCAGCACCAGAGGCGCACCCCAAACGATCAAATCCGTACCGCTTTTTGGAGGCTCGAGCAAGACCACGCGCCCGTATTTCGAGACAAAATAATCGCGGATGGTGTCATCGGTCTGCCCCTGTTTGATGCGGTCTTTGAGTTCATTCAGCATCGACCTGGAAAAGTCGCTCGAGCTTTCGGTGATGCTTAAACCCTGGCAGATTGGGCAACGAATTTGTTTGCCAAGGGCGTTTACTCGAGTTTCCTCGGCAGCGTTTTGCGCCAGGGCAAAACCTGTTGAGAGCAAAATCAGAAGACTCAAGAGAATCCGCATCAGATCGCGCCGATGCCTTTCAAACCAGCTTGCAACGATTTTGCATCGAGTGGTCCAGTGACGGCTTTCACCACAATGCCGCCCGCATCAATAAAAAATGTTTCAGGAACGCCCGTGATCGCGTATTTCACGCTCGAGCGACCTGACTCGAGTTTGTCATCGTCCATGACCACAGGAAAACCGAGATTGTACTTGTCCCGAAATTCTTTGGCGAGCGGGGCTTTGTCGCTGTACGCCACACCCAGGAACACGGTTTTTTTGGCGGCACTGTCAATGGCGGCTTGAGAAAGCATCGGCGCTTCATCCACGCAAGGTCCACACCATGACGCAAAAAAGTTCACGACCACAGGACGACCCTTAAAACTCGAGAGCGTCAAATCCATACCCTCGAGCGTCTTGAGCGTGAAATCAGGCGCAGGTTTGCCCTCGAGCGAACTGGTGTTGACGGCGGCAGGTTTGGTCAAGCCGTAACCGAGCGCCGCCACGAATGCCAGCAAGACAATCGGTACGACAAATTTTTGAATCGGATTTGATTTTGGTGATGGATTCTGCATGGTTTCCCTCGAGCATTTTAGGGTTCGTAGGGGTGAACCTCGTGTTCACCCTTGGCGATGGTCAATTTTAATATTCGTAGGAATTCAAAATTCTAAATTTTTTCGCTCACCTTCAAGAATTTACCGTCATTGAGGGCGCAGCAAGCAGCGCCCCTACGGGAGATTTGAATTTTAATCGCTCGCTGCCGCCACGTTAGAGGAGACGGTCTTCGGTTCAGAAACAATGGCTGGAATCAGGGTTAACGCCGCACCAATCACCACAATGAGTCCACCAATCCAAATCCAACTGATGAGGGGTGATGAAATAAATTTGAGACTGACACTCTGATCTTTGGGGTCGCCATTGACCAGCACCATGTAAAAATCGCCTGAAACCTTGTACTGAATGGCTGGCGTGGATACCGCCTCGCGTTGCGTGCCGTAATAATTTTGGGCGGGATAAAATTCTTTGCCATCCACCTCGATTTTCGCAGCTTGAATGGTTTTTTCGGGGCGTTCTTCGCCGACCAGGCTGTAATAATGAACTTCATGACCCAAGACGGTTTTCATTTCTCCTGGTCGGAACGCCAGTTCGCGCTCAACCTTATACGCGCCCGAGAACGCAATGCCAATGGCGATCACGACCACGCCAAAATGCGTGATATACGCGCCGTAACGCCGTGGATAGGCGTTAAGAAGATCACTTAAAGCCTTCAAACTCGAGCCACCCTCGAATTGCTTGCGTTGACGAACGGCGTTGCCAGTCACGACAAAAAGTACACTGATTGCCAAGCTCGAGAATGCCAGGGTGAACAGAACGTTGATGTCTCGAATGCCCAGCACAAGCGCAACAATGCCGGTCAGTACAGCCAAAATTCCAGGAACGGTCAGGGTTTTACGAAGTGCCACACCCTCGAGTCGCCGCCAAGTTAACGCGGGTCCAATTGCCATTAAGCCCAGAATTGCCAATCCAATCGGAATGCCAACCTGATTGAAAAACGGTGCGCCAACCGAAGTGGTTTTGTTGGTGAATGCCTCGTAAAAGACTGGAAACATCGTGCCAAGCACCACTGTAAAGGCAAAGCTCGAGAACAGTAAATTCCCAGCCAGGAATGCACCCTCTCTCGAGAGTGGACTGTCGAGGCTATGATCGTCACGGACGAGGGACAGGCGTTTGTAGGCGATATAAAGCGTGATGGCGAGCATGACGGCGAAGAAACCCAGGAACACGGGTCCGATTGGGCTTTTGGAAAAACTGTGAACACTTTGCACAATGCCCGAACGGGTTAAGAACGTACCAAAGACGGTGCTCGAGAATGCGGCGACGATCAAACCCAGATTCCAGCCTTTTAGGATGCGGCGGCGTTCTTGAATTTGCAAACTGTGCAAGTAAGCGGTGGTGAAAAACCAGGGCAGGATGCTGGCGTTCTCCACGGGGTCCCACGCCCAGTACCCGCCCCAACCGAGCACCTCATAAGACCACCAACCACCAGCCACGATTGCAGCCGACAGAAACCCCCAGGCGACAATGCTCCAACGACGGGTTTGCACCAGCCAGGTTTCGCCCAGGCGTCCTGTCAGCATGGCGGCGACGGCGTAAGCGAACGGTACACTCAAGCCGACAAATCCGATGTACATTAAAACGGGATGGACTGCCATCATCCAATGGTTTTGCAGCAAAGCGTTTGGACCGTTGCCATCGAGCGGCGGCAGTGGAACCTCGAGAAACGGACTGCCGACGGTGGCATTCACGCCCAAGAAAAAGGTTAAAACCGCAAACATCGTGGCGAGCGCGTAAGGACGCAACGCATCGTTTTTGGCGATCCTCGAGACGAGCAGCAAGAACCCTGCCAGCAACCACGCCCAAAGCAAAATACTGCCCGCCAGAGCGCCCCAGAGTGAGACGATTTTGACCCAGAGCGGTGACGTGCTCGCCGAGTGGTTCGCCACATAATTCACACTGGTGTCGTTCGTTAACAGCGCCACCTCGAGCACAATTAAGGCAAACGTGGCAAACAAAAACGTTGGAATGGCGGCGCGGCGTCCGACTTCTGCCAATCTGGAATCGCGCCTCGAGCCGCCGAGGGCAGAATTCACAAACCCCCAAACGCAGAACACGAGCGCCGCTAAAATCGAAAATTCACCCAAGGTCGAGTTGGTCATGATTTACCTCGAGTCCTTGATTTTATCGGTGATGTTGGCGTAATCGAGTTTTTCACCTGGTTTGGGCGCACGGTATTCCTCGCTGTGTTTGACCAGCAATTGCGAACCTTGGAAGGTACTGCCAACAAATTTACCCTCGACGGTCACGCCGCGCCCAGGTTTGAACAAATCGGGCGGCGTACCTGTAAAACTCACCGGAAATTTGCTTGTGCCGTCCGTAATCACAAACCTTAACTCGAGGGTCTGCTTGTTGTAAGTCACACTGTTTTCTTGCACCACCCCGCCAAGTCGCACGGTTTTGTCGCTATATTTGGCGGTGTCGGCAAGGTATTCGGAAGGCGTGATAAAAAACGTTAAATTGGTGTTGAGGCTCGAGGAGAGTACAAAACCCACGCCGCCCAGAATGATGACCAAGCCCAAAAGGTACTTCCAAGTGTTGCGCGAGCGTGGATTCATAGCGTGTCCTTTTTCAGTTGACGCATGAGGCGAATCAGGTAAAACGCGTAACCGCCAAGTAACAAGACGGCAGCGCCGTAAGACCAATAAACAAAAATATCCCACTTGTGTGCGGCGGCGACCTCCAAGGGAGTCATTGTGCGACCTTCATGCTGCCAAGCTGCATTTCGATCTCTTCAGACTCGAGGTCACTGACACGCAGGGCGATCTGTCCACGCAAGCGCAAAAGGTACATGTACAAAATGGTAAAACCGAGCAAAGAGAATAAAAACGCGATCAGAATACCAGAATTAGCCAATGCCGAATTTTTGGTTGCGGCGCTAAAACTTGGCAGTTGATGCAAGGTGTTCCACCAGTAGACGCTCATGTAATTGATTGGCACGCCAACGCTGGCAACCACCCCAATCACCGCACTGACTCGAGCACGGCGGGCTGGGTCATCAAT
>JANLWR010000350.1:0-3093 GCA_031364625.1 Deinococcales bacterium
TCAAAGCCTGGTTGGATGATTTCAAACACGCGGCGGTGATGCTCATTGCTGGCAATTAAACTGCCGAGCACTCCAAAAAACGTCAGGCGCGTGACACCCAAAAAGTCTGCCCACAAACCCCATTGACGTTCCTCGTTCACCAGGGTTTCGCCCACGTCAAAAAACACGGCTTTGATGGTCATGGTTTCATTTTGCCATGAGAAACCGCAGCTCGAGTTATGCTTGTTTCATGCCAACAATTATTCCGCAACCAAAACACCAGAAGTTGCTCGAGGGAGTGTTTGTGCTGCTCGAGAATGCCAGCATCAGCGCGAGTGCGGCGGCGCGGGCGAAAGCCGAACAACTGGCGGGGTTTTTACGCCCTGCGACGGGTTTTGCCCTGCCTGTGATTGAAGGCTCGGGCGGCACAATTCATCTGGAGTTAAACCCCAAAATTGAAGGCACTGAAGCTTACGAACTGAGCATTTCAAACTCGAGCATCCAGTTGACAGCCTCGAGTGAAACTGGTTTGTTTTACGCGATTCAAAGCTTACGCCAGCTTTTCCCGACCAGTATTTTTTCTGAGTCTCGAGTTGAAACCAATTGGATTGTTCCCTGCCTCGAGATTCAAGATGCACCTCGTTTCGCTTGGCGTGGGGCGCATTTGGACGTTTGCCGTCACTTCATGCCGCTCGAGTTCGTTAAGAAATTTATTGACCTCATGGCGCTGCATAAACTCAATGTTTTTCACTGGCATTTGACCGACGATCAAGGCTGGCGGCTCGAGTCCAAAAAATATCCGCGTTTGACTGAAGTCGGGGCTTGGCGCAGAGAAACCATGATCGGTCATGGGATGAACAAAAATCCTGAATTCGATGGGATTCCGCACGGCGGATTTTACACCCAATATGAGGCTCGAGAAGTCGTGGCTTATGGACTCGAGCGCCATGTGACCGTCATGCCCGAAATTGAGATGCCAGGTCATGCCCAAGCCGCCCTCGCCGCGTACCCAGAGTTTGGCAACACGGGCGAAAAACTCGAGGTTTGGGGGCAATGGGGCGTGAACGAGAACGTTTTTAACCCGCTCGAGCCAACAATTTTGTTCTTGCAAGATATTCTGAGCGAGGTGCTCGAGATTTTCCCGAGCACCTACATTCATGTTGGTGGCGATGAATGCCCCAAAATTCAATGGGAGCAAAGCGCCGCCGCCCAAAACCTCATGCGTGAACTCGAGATTCCTGACGAGCACGCCTTGCAAAGTTATTTTATTGGACGCATGGACAAATTCTTGACCGCCAAAGGGCGCAGGCTTGTCGGTTGGGACGAAATTCTCGAGGGAGGCTTGACCGAAAACGCCACGGTCATGAGTTGGCGCGGCGAAGAGGGCGGAATTACTGCCGCCAAAGCGGGTCACGATGTGGTCATGACCCCCGAATACGCCACGTATTTTGACCATTACCAAAGCGAAAACAAAGAACTCGAGCCGCTTGCCATTGGTGGGTTTTTGCCGCTCGAGAAAGTTTACGCTTTTGAGCCGGTCCCGCCGCAACTCTCCGAACTCGAGGCGCAGCGTGTGCTTGGGGCGCAGGCGCAACATTGGACGGAATACATGAAAGACGCGGCGCAAGTCGAATACATGAGCTTCCCACGGTTGAGCGCTTTCAGTGAGGTGGTTTGGAGTGATCTAAACTCGAGAAATTATGATGGATTTCTCGAGCGACTCAAATCTCAGCTCGAGCGACTGGATGCGTTGAGGGTAAATTACAAACACAGTTGAAACTTCATTTCGCGGTGTGCAGAAAAGCTACGTTTTTTTAAGTGTTGACAAAATCATAACTTATGAATTATATTATCACCCGTGAGTAATGAATATGGAATGCCGAACGCACCGAACGAACTCTTCAAAACCCTCGCTGACCCAACCCGCCGTGCCATCTTTGAACAACTCCTCCAAAACGGCGAGCAGACCGTAAAAGCGCTGACAGATCGCGCTGGTGTTTCACAACCAGCCGTATCCAAACACCTGAGCGTCTTAAAGCACAGCGGATTGGTACGCGAACGACCCCAAGGACGCTCGGTGCATTACAGTGCCACACCCGAAGGACTTGCACCACTGATTGACTGGATCAACCATTACGCTGCCTTCTGGAAAGACCGCTTTGACCAACTCGAGAATCTGCTCGAGGGGATGCCTGAATGACCGAACCCACCTCCAGATCATTCATCATTGAACGCGTGATGCCGCACCCAGCAACGAAAATCTGGCGTGCCCTGACACAAACGCAACTGATGGACGAGTGGCTGATGAAAAACGACTTCGAGCCTGTTATCGGACACAAATTCAACTTTCGCGCCCCGCCAATATCTGGCTGGAACGGCATCACCGATTGCGAAGTGCTAGCCATCGAACAATTTGAAAAGCTTGCATACACTTGGAACAACTCTGGCGAACAAGCCAAAAACGGATTGAAAACGACTGTCACTTGGACGCTGACACCAATAGAGGGCGGTACGCTCGTGCGAATGGAACAATCTGGTTTCCGACCTGAAGAAACACGCGCCCGTGGCGGTGCTCGAGGTGGCTGGCAGCAAATTCTCGAGAAGCTTGAAAAAGTCTTGATCACACTCGAGTAGCCCTTCAAACACAACACCAAAGCAAAAGGAGTTTTATGATTCAAGAACTTGTATCGGTCATCTATCCCGTAAAAGACCTTGATAAAGCAAAAACGTTGTACTCTGCACTTTTGGGTACTGCGCCCATCGCAGATAGCGCGTATTACGTTGGCTTCCGAGTCGGGAATCTCAACATTGGTTTAGACCCCAATGGTCACGGCAAAAGCATCAATGGACCCGTCAATTACTGGCAAGTATCTGACATCAAACAAAGTTTGCAAGCCCTTCTCGAGGCTGGTGCCGTTGTGGTGCAAGACGACCTAAAAATCTCGAGCGGGAATGCAAACCGCTCGAGATTTTGAATGTCATTTAAGCCAGTTGCGTCAATCCGATGTCGTTGTTATCGGCATCTTTAACCGAGGCAATCAACATGCCACCACCCACATCTGTAACTTCTTGCACCATCGCGTACTCGCCGGCTTGCGCCACGCCCAGAAAGTC
>JANLWR010000418.1:0-11342 GCA_031364625.1 Deinococcales bacterium
AGCGAAGCCATTGCGCCCGCTTCGGTGGTTGCTGGACAATTTGGTTTTGACCCTCCTCTGACTTCTTCGGCTGCGGTTTTGGGGGCTGACGGTAAAACCGTTACGGTGACGACTTCAACCCAAACTCACCTCACCGATTACACGGTGAAACTTAATAACAACTTTGCCTTTGCCAAAGTCACAGACTTGGCTGGGAACGAATACGTTCCTGGTAATGATGGTTTTCATGCTTCTTTTAACGGCTTTTGATGAACACTCAATCATCATGCCATGTCTCATCTCGAGTCTCAAAAGCCTGGAAGATTTTTGAGACTCGAACGCTGTGTTTTCACCACAAGTTTTAGCGGTTTATAGGTTGTCATTGACTGGAGATGTTGGTATCAAAGCACTCAAATTGGGTTGGGGGTTCAAATGAAATTATTACACTCGAGCATAGCTGGTTTTACAGTCAAAACAATTTTTGCGGGTTTGTTGATGCTGGGTCTGGTCGCCTGTCCAGAAAACCCAGATTTGATCCCCGACAGTTTCACCGTGCCACCCGTCACAGGCGCAGCCCTCGGCGTGGACACCTCGAGCGCACCGTTTACGGTTTCTGGCATTACCGCCGCCGTGCCAATCAGTGTGATTGGCGGGAAATACCAGATCGATTCCGCCCCGTTTACATCAACTTCAGGAACGGTCAGCGCGGGTCAAACCGTGAAGGTCAGCATCTTCTCGAGCGTGAACTTTGGCACGACCAAAACCGCTTCGATTACGGTGGGTGGGGTGACTGGAACGTTCAGCGTGATTACCCTGGCGGCAGACACCACGCCAGAGGCATTCAGTTTTACAGCCGTGACTGGCGCGGCACTCAGCACCACCAGCGTCAGCAATCCGATCACGGTGGCGGGCGTCAACACCGACGCACCCATTTCAATCTCGAGCGGTGGCGAATACTCGATTGACAGTACCACCGATTTTGTCAACACCCCAGGCACGGTCAAAAATGCCCAAGTCGTGCGGGTTCGTGCCACCTCGAGCAACGCATTTAACACGCCCGTCAACGTGACCTTAACGATAGGTGGGGTGACAGGAACGTTCACGGTCACAACCCGACCAGCGGATATCACACCAGACGCGTTCAGTTTTGCGCCCGTCACAAACGCCGAACCGAAGGCAGTCGTCACCAGTGCTGCTGCCACAATATCAGGCATCGAGTCGGCTGCCAAAGTGGTGGTCTCACAGGGCGAGTATTCGATCAATGACGGCGCTTTTACGGGCGCAGAGGGCACGATCACCAACAGTCAAAGCATCAAGGTCAGAGGGACTGCAAGCTCGAGTTTTTCAACGGCTTCAGAAGTTATTCTGAGCATTGGTGGTGTGTCTACCATATTTACCATCACCACTCGAGCCATAGACAGTACACCAGATGCTTTTACGATCTCAGACTTAAGCCAACAGCCATTAGGTACTTTAGTAGCATCGTCTACTGTTCAGTTAACTGGTTTTGACAGCGCTCCAATTTCGGTTTCGGCAGGTGGTTACAAGATCAACAACGGTGCATTCACGAACCAACCAGGAACAATTCAAAATGGTGATACGCTTACTTTGCAACTGTTGTCGTCGGCTGTTAATTTGGTTGGTACACAAATGGATTACACCATTGGTGGGTTCAAAGGCACTTGGACAGTTGTAACAACCAACTTACTGACTGTCGATTCCGTTGAAACACTCCCAATAGCAATTGCTGATGGAACTGGTTCGGTGAACTCAACCAGGGTATATGGACCTGCAAGCGTTGTTCATTTTAACGTGCCTGCCACCGCATTAAAACTCGCTCGGATCAGAGTTCGCGTGAAAGTAAACCATACTTACCGAAACGATTTGGATATTCGTATCTTTGCACCAGACAGCAGTAGCAACATCATCTTTACTTCGAGCACGAACATAGACACTGACAATATTGATGTCACTTTTGATGACAGTTCGCTCAATCAGTTTGTGCAAGGCTGCCTTAGCAGCGACCCTGTACCCAATTGCATTGGTGTTATTAAACCGTTTAATCCTTTTTCGACCATGAGCATCTTAAATCTAGACCCACAAGGGACATGGCGCATCGAAATCCGTGATGGCACTGTGGGCGACACAGGCAATATAGTGGCTTTAGGTTTGGTCCTCACCATGAAGCCATAAAACCATCCATCTCGAGCATTCCCCAAACCCTTCACTCGAGCTTAGGAGTTTTTATGAAAAACCTGTTACTGACTGGCGTGCTGATCGGGGCTTTGACGGCTTGCAGCAGCGAACCGCCCAAAGCCGCCACCTTTGCCCAATTTAAAGCCGCCGCGACCACGCCAAACACCAATCAAGTCACCGCGCCGCTGAATAGCTTGACCGAAAAACTGAACGTGCCCACTGGTTTACCCACACTACTGGGACAAAATCCAATCAACACGATTCGCTCTGGAGTGCGGCTGGTGACGGAAGCGAAAGCCAAGGGCAATTCGCCCCAAGCTTTCTTATCGCAACTCGAGGCGTGGTTCTCTGGCAGTGACCACAACACTCGAGCCGCCGCCCCAGTCAGCTTCAAAACCCTCGAGCGCGGATTGTACGATTGCACTGCACAAATTTGCGCCCCACCAACTGCCAGCAACAATTACGAGGTGCTCTGGAAAACCAAAGACGTTCCTGCGCGTACCGTTATTTTAAAATTTGATTGGGCAAAAGATGGTGTTCCCACCGCCTCACTCTGGAATGGCACGATTTACCGCGAAGCGCCGCGCAAAGCCCAGTTGACGCTCGAGGTGGACGGAAAGCGTTTTGTCGAGCTGAATTTTGAAGCCAACTGGCGTAGCAAAACCAGCGTCTCGCCCGATAACATTCCGATTCCTCGGGTGGTCAGAACCCCAAATTCGCTGACCCTATCTGGTTTTCTTAAAAACGAGGCTGGCGCAGATTTGCTGCGCTTGAACACGTTTAGCCTTGCGATTGGCAACACCAGCATTGTCAGCACCATGGATTTTAAAGAAAGCGACGGCACAAACACAGCAATCACAAAATGGAACATTGCCGTCAACGGCATTATAGACTTTGATGCGGACGGCAATTACTTCCGCATTATTCCAGGTGGCGCTGTGCCGAGCAGCTTTGATGTCACGCTGAACAAACTGCACATTGCCCTGCAAGCCAGCAATTGGGTGTTTGACACGGGCATGGTTCCAAAATCGGTGGAGATCAAAAATGGCAGGGTCGAATTTGACCAGACTTTTGTGACCTTCGACGGCACACTTGACGACCCGAACGGCAACTGCATTCCTGGTGAAAACCTCAAATTGTATTATTCTGACGGTATTAAAACGCTCGAGCAATACCTGAGCGAAAACACCGAATTTTCTAAGGGTTGCCCGTAACGCACCAGAATCTCGAGATACAAAAGCTGAAAGGGTCAAATCCTTTCAGCTTTTTTTGATGGCTCGAGGTGGTGCATAATTGGGTGGTGATTTCACCAAAAGATTCTATTTCGGGCGGGTTGATGGGTTTACTGGTCGGTGACGCGCTCGGCGTGCCTTACGAATTTCATGACCCGAAAGATTTACCCGAAAAAGCCTTGCTCGAGTTTGAACCACCGGCAGGGTTTGCGAGGGCGCACAAGGGTACGCCTCCTGGCACTTGGTCAGACGATGGCGCTCAAGCGTTGTGTTTGCTGGCAAGTTTGCTGCATTGCGGGAAGCTCGAGCCGACAGATTTGGGAAACCGTTTTATTAACTGGTACGAACACGGGTATTTGGCAGTCGATGCTCGAGTCTTTGATGTTGGCATTCAAACCGCAAACGCGATTCAAAAATTGATTGGAGGTGTGCCAGCGATCAAAGCTGGAGGTACGGGCGAATACTCGCAAGGCAACGGTTCGCTGATGCGGGTTTTGCCGCTCGCGCTTTGGCATCGCGGTTCGGACGCAGATTTGGTCCAAAATGCGCACGACCAATCTCGAGTCACCCACGCCCATGTGATTGTCCAAGCCTGTTGCGCCCTGTACTGCCTGTGGGCGCGTCGGACGCTCGAGAATGCCGCCAAACCTTGGGATGCCGCACTCGAGGTTTTACGCAACCTCTACGCGACGCAACCCGAATATTTGGATGCGCTCGAGACTGGAATTTTGACCCAGCAAAACGTGAAACCCAACGGTACGGGTTACGTGATTGACTGTCTGTTCAGCGCAAAATGGTCACTCGAGCAAGGGGATTTTGAAGCTGTTGTGAAAGCCGCCATTTCACTCGGGCGTGACACCGACACCACCGCTTGCGTGGCAGGCGGGATTGCAGGCATTCGAGACGGACTTGCGGGAATACCGATTCGTTGGCGCTCGGGTTTACGCGGGCAGGACTTGCTCGAGCCGTTGATGAAAGGTTTACTGCTCGCTCGAGATTGAAGCCAAATTAGGACTTGGTTTGCTTGTAAACCCCCGCAAACACCGAACAGGCTCGGGTTTCACTGAAAATTCGCATAAAACCATTTAAGAACACCCCGTTCAAACTGCATGACGTTTTGTTGTTCAGTTTGGCTTGAATCTCAAATACCGAATAAGTCAATTTCAGTACACCCGATAAACGACTTGCCGCTCGAGCATTCTCGGTCAGACGCGCCTCAAAGCGGCTCGAGTTTTCACCCGCAGGTGAGAGTTTCACAGTCACGATTTGCCCTCCTCGTTTTAATTCCCAACGGTTCGGCATGTCCTGCATGTCGGCATCCTCCAGCATTTCCAAGCCGTCGTTCTTAAGCCAACCAGCCGTTTCTTGTCCAGATTGATTGATGAACAACACGCAAGTGCCGTAGTCTTTGACATTGCGCACCGCCACAAAATCATTTTTAACCACAAAAGCTCGAGTTGGTTTTTGAGCATTGTTGCGAAAGTATAATTTAGTGACTTTGACTTTTGCCACCGATGAAAACAAAAATTGCCCCGAGGCGGTGCAGTTCGCACCCTCGGCAAAGCCTATCGAACCGATACCGACGCAACACAGGGCAACAACCGCAAGCAATAAGGTACGCATCGTCAAATGTTACCGAACATTTCAATGATAAAAACTCAAACTCGAGCAGCGCCTTTAACCCTTCACCGCACCCTCGAGTCCCCGCATGAAGTAGCGCTGAAAGAACAAAAAGACGATCAAGATCGGCAAGATCATAATCACCGCACCAGCGCTGGTCGCCCTGGTGTTGGTGCTGAATTGCGAACTCAGGTCGAGCATTCCAGCCGAAAGCGGCAACAGGTTTCGGTCGCCTTGCAACACAATACTGGGCCACAAAAACGTGTTCCAAAAGGCGACAAATTGCAGAATCGCAAAAGCGCTCAGGGTCGGTAAAGTCAGTGGCAGCATGACCTTGCGCCAAATCGTCAGTTCACTCGCGCCGTCCATTCTTGCAGCCTCGAGCAGCTCGAGCGGAACACTTAAATACGCTTGGCGCATCAGGAACAAACCCGCGACGTTACCAAGCGCAGGCGCGATCACGGCAACGTACTTGCCGACATCTGTTCTCAGCAAACCAAGATTGGCACTGGTCACGTAATTGACGATCATGCCCGCCTCGTTGGGCAGCACTAGCGTTGCCAGAATGATGTAAAAAATCAGGTCGCGCCCTGGGAAATTCATTTTCGCCAGTGGGTACGCGCCGAGGGTGGCGATCAAAACGCTGCCCGAAACGCCAATAAAACAAATCAAAGCGCTGTTCAAAATTTGTCTCGCCACAGGCACGAGCGCAAAAACATCAACGTAATTGCGAAAACTTGGGGATTTTGGAATCAGGTTTGGTGGGAATTCAAAAACACCGCCCGTCGTCTCGAAGGAGGTTGAAACCGTCCACAAAAACGGGTAAATAAAAACGAGCGCAATCGCGGTCAAGAGCAAATAAATAAAAACGTTTGTGACCAACTTGTTCCGATCACGTTTTTGTTTCATCACCCGAATCGTCTCGAGCGCGGCAACATTGGATTCTCGAGTTTCGGTCATGCTTGGTTTCCCCTCGTGAGTCTAAAATTAATAAGTCCAAAAATCAGGCTGACGAACGCCACCACAAGCCCTGCGGCGGCAGCGAAGCCAAACCTGAAATCTTGGAAGGCTTTGGCGTAGACAAAATACATCACGGTGTACGTGCCAGAACTGCCACCCGTGAGCACGTAAATTTCTTCAAACACTTTGATGGCGCTGATGGTGGACAGCAAACTGCAGACCAAAAGCGTTGGACGCAAACCAGGCAGTGTAATATTCCAAAAGACCTGCCAACGGTTCGCGCCGTCCATGACCGAAGCCTCCTCGAGTGTGCGGTCAATGCTCTGCAAACCCGCCAAGTACAAAACCATGTAATACCCCAAACCCTTCCAAACCGTCATCAACATCACGGCGTACAGGGCGTAACTCGAGTTGTTCAGCAGACCCGTAGGATTCTTGGCATCCATCAAACCAACAACGGTTAAAATGTAATTCAGTGGTCCGTGCTGATCGTACATGCCTTTCCACATGAAGCCCACCACCGCCAAACTGGTCACGACAGGCACGTAATATGCCGTGCGGAACAAACCAATCGCCGGAATTTGACGGTTGACCAGCATCGCAAGTCCGATGCTCAAAAATTGAATTACGGGCACGCACATCAGGTACTTCAAACTGTTGACCATACCCTCATAAAAATAAGGACTCGCGCCTCGAGCAGAAAATTCACCTGTGCCGAACAATTCTCGAAAATTTTGTGTGCCAATCACTTTGGTTTCAATGATGTTGGATTGCGTGAACGCCAAAAAAATCCCGAAGGCGATGGGCCAAAACGTGAACAAGAGTTTAAACGAAATCGTTGGCAACAAAAAACCGTAAGCCGTGATGATATTCCGCCAGAAACGTGTTCGAGAACCAACTCGAGCTTCAGAAGTCATGACAAACCCTTCAAAAGCGCACGTCTGGGATTCTCGAGAATGTACTGCCGAATATCCTCGAGATCGTTTTCAAGTCGCACAATATGATCGTAAAAACCACGCTGCCAAAACGGTTGACCTTGCGTTCCTCGAGCCTCATTGATGCGACGGGCGGAAAAGCTTTTCAATGCCCTGATAATTTCGGTTAAGCCGTGTCTCGTAGGGGATGGTCTGAGACCATCCCCTACACCATCCCCTACACCATCCCCTACACCATCCCCTACACCATCCCCTACACCATCCCCTACACCATCCCCTACGGTTACGGGCATATCGTGTAACCAAATGATGCCGTGAATGTGGTCTGGCATGATGATGAACGCATCCAATTCGATATGAGGGTAATGGTTTGTCAGGTCAAACCAGGCGGTTTCGACAATTGTACCAAAAGAACTGTGTTTGACGATTTCTTGCTCGAGTGTACTCAGCAAAGGTTCTCGGTTTTGAACGCAAGTGGTTACGAAGTAAGCGCCATTGCTACTGTAATCAAATGTTGGCAACCGTGGACTTTTACGCCGAGGATGCGTTGAACTCTTCATGCGATCATTCTATCTGGTTCAAGGCGCTTTCTCGAGCAGCGTCAAGCCAATCAAGGTCGGGTTGGCTTGCGTGGCGTCGCTCGAGAATAGAACGCTGGCAATGGTTTTGCTGGGATTTGGATTGACCCAGGTGAAAACGTTCAAGCCTATCTCGAGTCCGTCGCTGGTTTTGCCGCGCCAAACGGGATCGTTGATGATGCTGCGCACCGTGTTTTCGACGCTTGGTTCGGTCCAGGCGTTGATGTTGCGTCCGTACTCGAGGGGTTGAACAATACTCGTGCCGTCAGAATAGCTGATGGTGTACGCGCCAACTTTCTGGCGTGGACTGGTCAGCGTGCCGAGCCAGCCTGTGGTGTGTAAAAAGTTGATCGCGGCGGCGGGAGAGCCAATCTCGAGCGTAATTTTTTCGGGCAGGTCTTGGGCGGCGGCTCGAGCGCCTTTCAGCATGATTGCGCCCGAAATGTTAAAGGTGTACGCGCCAAGTTTGACGTTTGCACCCGTGGGTAAATTCGAGAGGTCTGTACTCGAGCCTTTTTGCACCCACTGGGTTTCGTCGGTGTCGATCAGTTTGCGCGTCATCAGGCTGGAAAGGTCAATCAACGCGCCTTTGATCGGGGCATACTTGGTGGGTTTAAACGCGTCTCGGTAGCGTCTGGCGCTTTCCAGATTCTCGAGGTTTGGAGAGTTCACATTCCAGAAACTCGAGGCAGCGTTAAAGTACGCTGCGCCCTGTTCGGCGTTGCCATCGTAAATCGCAAGGTTGGAGTAAAAATATCCAGTCCAACGGGTTTGAATCGCGCCCATCGCGTTTTCTCGAGCCACGGCTTGTGCCATTTTTTCAGGGTTGCCCGCCGGAAACCAACTCGCACCGAGTACCCGAAAACCTTGCTCTTTAGCGTATTTGATGCTCGGGTAATCGTCGGCGGCACCGTAATGCCAGTTGGCGAGCACGATGTCTTTGGGCAGTTCTGGCAAAATTTTGTCACGGTAAGCCTGTGACAGCGCAACGTCGTGCCAAATCATTGTACCAACGCCCAAAGTTTTCAGGTGGTCGTGAAGTTTGATGGTGTCATCCACGAACAATTTCTCGAATCCCACGGCAATCCCGTTTTCTCGAGCCGGAAACCGTCCGCGTCCGTCGGCGATCACTTCGTCGTGTCCAATGTGAACAAATTTGGGTTTGAAGACTTCGACAGCTTCGGTCAAAATCGGCAGCAAAACTTCGTAACTTCTCGGGTTGAGCGTGTCGTAAGCATAAGGTTCTTTGATGTCTGGGTCTTGGGCAATGTCACGGTTTTGATTGTTGTAAAACAGCCAACTGGCGTGACCTGGCGTTTCAATCAAGGGAATGGCATCCATGCCATGAGTGCGAATCAATTCCGCCACCCGTATCGCCTCGGCTTTGCTCGCGCCTTGAGGATGCCAAATGTTTTTACTGCTGTCCCATTTCACGTAATTGCTCATGACCAGCAAACTCGAGAATTTCAGTTTCGCAAGCATCGGAATCAACCAGTCGTTGGTCGGTTTGGAGTACGCATCCAAGTAAATCATGGCAACACGCGTTTGCAAGCTTGGGTAATCGCGGATACTCGAAAATCGAAAACCTGTTGGGGTTAACAGTTGTCTCAAACTTTGCACGCCTCGGTACGCCCCAAGCGCGTCAAACCCAACCACGCCCGCACCTTTATCGTCCACCCACAAGCCGTAACCCTCAGCTTTATCGGGCAGAATCCCCCTGGTTTTGGCTTCCTGTGCCAGTGCCGCATTCTCGAGCGTCCCAATCCGAATCGTGTTTCCTGTACCTTTCATCTCGAGCGTCTTCCCCAACCTCGAGAAGACCTCTTCATTGACATCTCGAGCCGCCCAAGTCAGTTCTTGCGCATTCCCCTCGAGTTTGATGCTGAGGTTCTCGAGCGGCAAAATTCCAGTTTCATCTTTTTGTTCTTGCGGCTTTGGAATAATGCTCGAGAACGCATCGCCTTGGTACGCGGTGTCCGTTGGGGTTTGTGGCAGTGGTGCGGCGATGGCGGTGGAAATCAAAACCCCTCCAACAATCATTCCCTGTTTCAACCCTCGAGCCAGAATTCTAATCACGTTCATAACGCGTATTTTCGCATCTCGAGGTGAGAATTCTGGGTTTGGGTTTCATTAGACCCGTACAATCTTCCTTTTCGTCTGGGGCTTTCCAGCGTAGACTCGTTTTCGTGTCTGATGCTCCTATTCTGAAATTGGTTGATCTCGAGGTTGTGCTGGCTCGCACGCAGATTCTCGAGAACGTAAATTTGACGGTGAGTGCCGAGTTGGTGTGGCTCACGGGTCGCAATGGTGCTGGCAAGAGTACGCTGATGCGGGCGTTGGCGGGCTTGTTGCCGTTTAAGGGCGATGTTGAAATTGTGGGGTTTTCGCCGCGCAGCATCGATGCGCGTTCCAAGTTTGCGTTCGTGCCCGACGAACCCGCCTTGTACGAGGATTTAACGTTGCTCGAGCATTGTCGGTTTCAGGCGCTGGCGTACAGGCAACCTCAAGCTGAGGCTCGGATGCTGGAGTTTCTCGAGAAATTCAATCTCGAGGGTCGTTTGGGTGAGTTTCCGTCGTCGCATTCGCGTGGAATGCGGCAGAAACTGAGTTTGTCGTTGTGTTTGGGACTCGAGTTGCCGCTGTTGGTGCTCGACGAGCCGTTTAATGGTTTGGATGCACCCGCGCAGGCGCTGCTCTCCTCTGCCTTACGTGACCGTGTGAAGGCGGGTCATGCGGTGGTGGTCAGTGCGCACCAGGGCGATCTGGCAAAAACCATGCTCGAGGGGAATGTCAAATCGCGGGTGTTGCTGATCGAGAACGCAAATTTGAAGGACACCTCGCTCGAGGTTGGGGTGCGGGTTGAAACCCAGAACCTCAAGGAACTCAACGCATGACACCCGCCCGTTCCGAATCTGCCACGCGTTTCGCCCGTCGCTTGTCACTCTCGAGGGGTTTTACGTCGTGGGCGGTTTACGTCGGCAAGGCGATTGGTTGGGGGACTGTACTCTGGATGATTGGTTGGGTGGTCGTGGCAATCATCGCGGGCGCGGAGGTGCTGCCCAAGTTTAAGCAACCGATCAGCACCAAATGGCTGCCCATTATTTTCTCGAGCCTTGCGGGTCTGTGGTTGTTGTTTTCCGCCAGTCGCTCGAGCACACCGCCCATCAACTTAAACGGGCGCGATGTTTACCGTTTGGCACTGACCGCCGAGGATGCTCGAGAGGTGCTCGACTGGCCACTCTGGTTTGCTCGAGTCTTCAGGTTTACCGTCGCTTTTATGTTGGGCGTGCTGTGGACGGTGATTGCCAGTTACTGGTTTGACATTTTTACGCCGTTCGCGGCAATCACGCTCGGTTGTGTTGCCGCAATGACCGTTGACCTCGAGTGGTTGGCGTACAGCGCCCGAGGCACAGAAAACACGGCGGCTCGAGCTTGGTTGAACGCCCTGGTCTTGCTGGTGGTGGTCTCCAGCGTGGCGGGTGGTGTACTTGGTTTTGGGCTTGCCAGCGGTTTTTGGAATTTGAACCCTTTGGGTTTGTTGCCCATTGCCTTGCTGGTCTTGGGCGTGATTGGTTCTCGATCGAGTTTGACGGCTGGTTATCCGCCACGTTTTGCCGCGCAATCCCAAATTCTCTCCACCTTGCGCTCCATGATGCTGATGAGCCTTGTGGCGCGTTCACGTCCCGACCCAGACCAGCACCGGCGTTTGCGCGATCAACTTTTGGGTCGAGTCTCGAGCATCCGTCCGACCCGCAGTTTGCCACTTCCCGCCCTCGACTCGAGCGTGCTGCTGGCGGTCGCCTGGCGCAGCGTGTTGACCTTGTACCGCCGTCCCGTGTTTG
>JANLWR010000498.1:0-13918 GCA_031364625.1 Deinococcales bacterium
GTAAACTAACGCATGAGGGTCAAACTATCAGAACAAATAGAAAAGCGACTCGAGGCAGAAGCGATTGCGCGAGGGGTTTCGGAGGAAACCCTTATTGAACAAGCGATTGATGCTTTTTTAGGGCATCAACCACGCCGCAACGCCAAAGGTTTTATTGTCCCTAGCTTTGTCGGCAGCGTGAAAAGTGATGACCCGAGTTGGATAGACAAGCACGAAGACTTGTTATGGAATGACAATGGCAATAATCGCTGACACTGGCGGCGTACTGGTCTTGTTCGATCAAAGCCACCCAAAGCACCAAGCCACGTTAGACAGCCTAGACGAACGCCTGATTGTTCCATCCTTGACCTTGCCCGAAATTGATTATTTATCCTATAGATTGCCCAGAGGCGCAATGCGTTCTTTTATGGCAAGTTTATTGACACAAGAATTTGAGTATTACGAACTTGATCTTATTGACCTGCAACGCGCCAACGAAATCATGAACCAATACGCTGATGCAAAGGTTGGCTTGGTAGATGCCTCTGTGGTTGCCGTGGCAGAACGTTTGAACATCAACCGAATTTTGACCATAGACCAACGCCATTTTTCGTTGTTCAAACCCAAAAATCTTGGGTTTCTCGAGTTGCTGCCATGAGTGAAACACGAAAAAGCATAGAAAGCGCCTTGAAAGACTTTGCCACGCGCCCATTACGCGAAGCCGCCACCGCACTGCTCTCCACGCTGGGTTACGAAAGCAGCCGCGTGCTGCAATTTGATTCGCTCGAGGAACTGCCAAAAACCGTGTCGCTCGAGGAAATAAAGGGCGGTGTCAAGTCTTTTTGTGGTTTGTTTCAACTGACCAGCGATGAAGTCAGAAGCGGTGGTCAGACCAAACTTTTTAACGCTGGACGGTTTGAAAACACCATTGTCGAAAGTTACGTTTTTGTGGCGCTCGAGTTAAACAAAACTGAGCACACCCGTACCGAACTGGCAAAAATAACCAGGGCGTTGAACAAAAGTTTTAGCATTCCGGTCTTCGTGATTTTTAAGCACGGCAACACCATCAGTTTGTCCGTAACCCGAAGGCGTTTAAACAAACGTGACGAGGGCAAAGACGTGCTCGAGAAAGTCACGATCATCAAAGACATTGCCCAAAACCCGCACCGTGCGCACTTGGATATTCTCGAGGATTTGCACCTGCCATCGTTGCTGGCTGGCAAAGTGATTACCGAATTTGTGCAACTCGAGCAAATGTGGGCGAAAGTGCTGGACATTGAAGAGCTGAACAAAAAGTTTTACAAAGAATTGTCGGGCTGGTTTTACTGGGCGTTTGACCATGCAAACATTTCTTTCCCCAACGAAAAAACCGCCAAAACCGACAAAGAACGCGGTGAGATACGGCAAATTAACCTCATTCGCTTGATAACGCGCCTTATTTTTACCTGGTTTTTGAAGGAAAAAAACCTTGTACCCGAAGAACTATTTGAAGACAAAAAGTTACCAGGCATTCTGAAAGATTTTGACAAACTCGAGGGCACAAACAGCAATTACTACCAAAGCATTTTACAAAACCTGTTCTTTGCCACATTAAACACCGAAATGGGCAAAGACGACAAAGGCACAAACCACAGGCGATTTAAGGACGACACGCAAACCAGAAACAACGCTGGGTACATGGTGCATAACCTTTACAGGTATCAGGGCAGCTTTACCGACCCCAGCCAAGCCGTACAACTTTTTGGCAGTGTGCCATTCTTAAACGGTGGACTGTTTGAATGCCTCGACCGCGAAAAGAACACGGAAACATTTGAAAAAGAACTTCGGATTGACGGCTTCAGTGACAAGCTCGAGAAACGCGCCGTCGTGCCAAACGCCTTGTTTTTTGCCGAAAACCAGAATGCCGACCTGAGCAAGCACCTTGGCACAAAATTTAAGAATGCCAAAGTCCGAGGGATTCTCGAGATTTTAAACGGTTACAAATTCACGGTCACGGAAAACACGCCGATAGAAGAAGAAGTGGCGTTAGACCCAGAATTGTTGGGCAAGGTTTTTGAAAACCTGCTGGCAGCCTACAACCCCGAAACCGAGGAAACAGCCCGCAAACAAACCGGAAGTTTTTACACCCCGCGTGATGTCGTGGATTTTATGGTGGACGAAAGTTTGATTGCGTACCTGCATCATGCGTTAACGGGCGGGCAAGCGACCATGCCCGAAGGTGCGTTTTATGGTCAAGAGGTTGTAGTGAACGGCGTGAATGCTGGCGAGCAAGCGCCAATGCTAATGCCCGAAAATGATCCAAATCACTTGCTAACCCCGAACGTGCAAGCTGGCGATAAAGACCCGCTCGAGGAACGATTGCGCCGCTTATTTTCGTACAGTACCGAGTACAAATCAGAATTCTCGAGCGAGCAAAAAAGCGAATTGATTCACGCAATTGACACCGCCAAAATTTTAGACCCCGCCTGCGGGTCGGGCGCTTTTCCAATGGGCGTGCTGCAAAAACTGGTGTTCGTGCTCGGGCGGCTCGATACCGGAAATCAATTGTTGTTAACGCAACAACGAGCCAAACTCGAGGCAGAAATCAAAGCCGACCCAGAAATAAAAACCATTCGAGCCGATTTGGAAACCATTCGCAACATTAAACTCGAGAGCATTAAAAACGTGGCTGAACAAGAAGCCACTCGGAAGTTACGAGAACGCCTGCGAGAAATCGAACGCCCTTTTGATACCAGCATCACCTACCCAGATTACGTCCGAAAATTGGTCTTGATCGAAAATTGTATTTACGGCGTGGACATTCAACCCATCGCCGTGCAAATTGCCAAACTGCGCTGCTTTATCAGTTTGGTCATAGACCAAAAAGTGGATGATAACAAAGACAACCGTGGTATTTTGCCGCTCCCGAACCTCGAGACCAAATTTGTGGCAGCCAACAGTTTAATGCCCTTGGGCGATCAAATGCCGCTCTTGCCCCCAGAAGTTTCAGAGTTGGAAAACCAACTCGAGATTATTCGGAGTGAGCATTTTAGAGCCAAGAACTTTCGATCAAAAAAAGCGCTTCGCAACAAAGACGCCCAAACACGACAAGCCATCGCCAAGTTGCTCGAGGGCAGCGGTTACGCCAAAGCCTCCGCGCAGCGCATGGCGGCTTTTGACCCGTACAACCAGAACAGCAGCGCACCGTTTTTCGACCCACACTGGATGTTTGGCAACACCGGTTTTGATGTCGTGATTGGCAACCCGCCTTACGTGCGCCACGAAAAAATAAAAGACCAGAAACCCGCCCTGCTGCAAGCTTACGGCAAGGGTTTTTTTAGCGGCACAAGCGATTTGTACGTGTACTTTTTTAAACGCGGTTTGGAAGTCTTAAATGCTGGCGGCGTTTTAAGTTACATTTGCAGCAACAAGTATTTTAGAAGCGGTTACGGCGAAAACTTGCGCAAGCACCTCTTAGAGAAAACCCGTTTAAGGCAAATTATTGATTTTGGCGACGCGCCCGTGTTTACCGCTATCGCTTACCCAAGCATTTTGGTAGCCCAGAATCAAAAACCAAACAAGCAAGACACCATGCGCGTGTTGTCTTGGAATCAAGCCGATGACATCAATAATTTTAGGGAAATAGTCGAAACCCAAAGCTTTACCATGCCCCAGAGCAGCTTAAAACTGGATTCGTGGCGAATTGAACGCGGTGATGTGCTGCAACTCTTGGAGAAACTTAAGGCGGCTGGAACACCATTGGGTGAGTACGTTGGCGGGAGATTTTATTACGGAATTAAAACAGGTTTTAACGAAGCTTTTGTGGTGGACAAAACCACCAGAGACGACCTGATAAAACAGCATCCCTCGAGCAAGGAAATCTTAAAACCGTTCTTGCGTGGACGAGACGTAAAACGCTGGAAAGTAAATAATCCTGAATTGTGGCTATTGTTTATTCCGTGGCATTTTCCACTTCATAATGATCCAAGTATTGTAGGTGCATCAGAGAAAGCCGAAAAGGCATTTCAGAAACAGTATCCAGCAATTTACAAACATCTTTTGAAATTTAAGTCTGAACTCGAGAATCGAAATCAGGCTGAAACTGGAATTTATTACGAATGGTACGCATTACAGAGAGCTGCCGCCACATATTGGAAAGAATTTGAAACGACAAAAATTATTTACCCAGATATTTACGCTCATCAGAGTTTTGCATGGGATACAGAAAAATTTTATTCAACCAATACCAACTATTTTATCCCCACAACCGAAAAATGGCTCACTGGTCTGCTCAACTCGAGACCCGTTGAATGGTTTTATGGCTTAACTTCCAACAGTATTCAAGGCGGATTCCTACGGGCGTTCTCGGATTACATGAAACTTATCCCCATTCCTAAACCCTCGAGTACCACAGAAAAAATCATCACCAACCTCGTGAACGGCATCCTCTTACTCACCAGCCTTGGCAACCAACACGCGGACATGGTGGCGTACCTCGAGCAACTGATAGACGCACTGGTGTACGAACTGTACTTGCCCGACATTTTGCACGCGGCAAACCGACACCCAGAAAAAATTATTGAAGTAGACCCACCACCAGAACACCCGACGCTCGAGAATCTGCAAACCTATTACGCTCGGGTGTACGACCCCAAACACGAGATTCGGAAACTCGTGTTCTACCTGAATGAGATTGCGGAAGTAAAGATTATTGGGGGGAAAGGGCTAAGGGCGACCCCCCGACTCGCTTAGGCTCGTCACCCCCCTTCTTGACCATAAAACGCACCTTCGGGCATGGTCGCTGCTACGCAAGGGGGTACTAAAGGCAGGGCAAGGGCGCTCTAGATCGTAAGGGGGTCCTAAAGGCAGGGCAAGGGTGTTGGTTTGTGTTGGGGGAAGGGGGAACTAAAAGCAGGACAAGTTTTGTTTGCTTCAAGTGTTGCATTGTTTTGGGGTTTCTCGAGAAAGAAACCCAAACAAAAGCGAAAACCCCCGCACAAAGTCACCCCCTATGCAATAGCGACCATGCCCGAAGGTGCGTTTTATGGTCAAGAAGGGGGTCGCCGCATAACGATTAACTAAAAATACGCTTTATCGTCAAGAAAGCACCAGAAAACCGGCGGGGGGTCGCCTTTGCACTAGACCGCCACCCACACGGCGGGGGTACTTTTCGCACTTCTGCCTTTTCATCTCGAGCATCACAAAAAATTGGTAAAATTGATTGTGAAAACGTACAATCGCGCCCTCATTCCTTTTGCGCAGCAGATGCGGCGGGAGATGACTCGAGCGGAGTTAAAACTTTGGTTGGGTTTTTTGAAAGACCATGAGCCTCGAGTTCGGCGGCAACGTCCGTTTGGGCGGTTTATCGCAGATTTTTATTGTGCGGCTTGCAAGGTGGTGATTGAGGTGGATGGGGCGCAGCATTATTCGCCTGAAGGTTTGGTGGCAGATGCGGAACGAACGGAGTTTCTCGAGGCGCTGGGTTTGCGGGTGATTCGGTTTTCGCGGATATTCTCGAGAATTTGGCTGGGGTGGTTGAGCGCTTGTCGGAGGTCTTGAAAGTGGTTGCGTTGGATGACATAAGGAGTCAAAGCTGATGCTCGAGAGACCATTTGATTAGCCCTACACTGCTTTCCGACCTGAAAACTCAGATTCGTGCTGCCCGTACCAAAGCAGCGCTGGCAGTCAACCGCGAACTAATTTTGTTGTACTGGAGTATCGGACGACAGATTCTCGAGCAGCAAAATCGTCAAGGTTGGGGTGCAAAAGTCGTACCGAAACTCGCAAAAGATTTGCGTCTCGAGTATTTGCCTACAGTAAAGATGATGACAATTTTGCTTGGAGGCTGTTTATGAAGGTATCTCGAGCAGGAAACCATGAAATTCAATCAGGTCTTTTAAGGTGAGGGGTTATTACTTGGTTTCTGCCAGCAAAGCAAACGGTCTGTCACTGCCAGAGCGGTAATAAGTCGCTGAAGCCGAGAATTTGCTGCCCTTGACTTTGACCTCGAGCTTTTCGGTTGCCGCAACTTTGGCGGCAATACATCCAATGCCATCCTGGGTGGGTTTACAAATATTGCCTGGATTGCTCTCGAGGCTCAGACCATTGCCACCGATGAACAGGGCAAGGTCTTGTACTTCCTGATTGCCAGCCTCGAAGCTGATGGTTGCGCCGCCAGAGTCGCCTTGCAGGCGCAATTTGGCACCCTGATTGTCGCCAGCAAACAGGTTGAAGACCGATGGGATGCAAGAAATCAAACTCAAACAAAAGATTGGTATTGCCAGCCAGCGCTTTCGCATGGTGTACCTCCGAAATTGAGGGTTTAAAAACCGAACTCGAGGCTTGGATGATCGAGCCAGTCTCAACTGACCAATGAATCCGACTTAATTGCCGATCAAGCCAGCGTCGCGCAGGGCTTTGTCGAGTTCAGCTTGCATCAACAAACGAAGCTCTGGTGGAATCCGGGCACTGCCCTGCGTCAGGTTGCCGATGAACTTCACCAGGGCTGGGGCGATCACGTCCAGGGCGACGGCGGGGATGTTGTCACCAAACTGATCTTTGATAAAACCGAAAGCCAAATCCATTGCCACCTTGAGCAACTCGTCGCCCAGGCTGCGTTCACCTGTGGCAGCTTGCAGGTCGCGGCTGGCGGGTTCTGGTGCGACTTCGGTCTCGAGTGCCGCCACGCTTGTGTCGGCATCCCAGGTCAACCGTGCGGGCAGGTCTTTGAGCGCCACAAAACCGGTACCGCCTTCGATCACCAAAAGCAGATGATGATTCTGATGTTGTTGATCCTGGACTATCGCCCGTCCCCGAATCGCCTCGAGCACCCGCAAGCCCAGCGCCTCAGCCAAGGGTCTGAGGGCGGCGAAGACGTGTCCTTCGCGGATGAAGGCTTTGGCTTGAACCGCTTGGGCATTTACAGTAATCCGAATTTCTGCCCGAGGGGGCTGGTCTGCCGCCAAGACCAGTCTGGACCGCTGGTAATAGCGGTTGCGCTCGAGAAACCCGTTGAGACCGCCATTGATTTTTCTGGTGATGCCCCGCAAGTCTTCACGGTCAGCCAAGGCGTTCAGACCATGATCCGCCCAGAACTGTGCGGCAATCCGAAACGCCACCTCGGACTGGCTGGCAAGGTCGGGGTTATCCTCGAGCGCAAGATGAAGCTTCCCGCCGTAATGGCGGTAATTGTTGCGTCCAGTCAATTGAATCGCGCCGCGCCCTCGGTAACGGAAGCCGTCCCCTGGCTGGGTGTTGCCAAGGTCACGGCGACCCTCGTAACGCCGTTGGGCGGCGGTGGGTCCCCAGATTTCCTGAAAGAATTTCAACTCGCCAGATTCGTGGGCGATTTGCGCCAAGAAGGCGGCAGCCCGCAGTGGTGGCTCGAGGTCAAATTCGTGCATGGCAGCTTGCAAATGAGGTAAGCACTGCCCCCGCCAGGGATTCTTGAGGTGGGGCATGATTTGGTGTAGCTGCTGATCGTTGAGCATACTGCCTCCAATTGTTTTCAGACTCAAAAAATCAAATCTGCGTAAAGTTCTTGTCGTGCTCGAGGCTTATCGCCCAAGTGGCTGGAACGCTTGAGTCTGATACTCGAGTCTTCGCTTTGGAAGGAAATCAGACGCGTTTTTGACACCAAGTTGGGTCAAAACAGGTTGCACAATCCGGCTTGGACGTGTCAGGTCGAACAGGTTGCAGGTCATTGCTCTAACGGGCGGTCTTCGAATCGAGCGATTTCAGCATGTTACATCAATTCTGAAAAGTTTGATTTTATAGTGTAAAAAATTTGTCAGGAACGCAAAAAACCGAGTTGCAAGAACTGCTCGAGGCTGGGCGAATGCTGAGCTTCATTGCATTTCGCAGTGAAGTTTCAAGGCAAGACAGTCCCAAAACCCTGGCAACAAAACCTCCCCGGTACAGGGCTAAATGCGCGATTGCTTGTTGAGTACGCAATAATACTGTAAGGGAAAGCAAATTTGTGTGAACATGCTACACTCATTTTTTAAAGGTTTTCGGGCGCGAAAGGGCGAATTCTAGGTGTCGTTGGGCGACCTCACCTGCAATCGGTTTTGTGGTCTCAAATTTGCGGTCAAAGGAGTAGCCATGCCTCAAGGAATCTCGATTCACATCGGACTTAATCGCGTTGACCCCGACCAGTATGAAGGCTGGGACGGTGAACTGAACGCCTGCGAGGCGGATGCCAAAGACATGCGTGCCTTGGCAAAAAAACAAGGTTTTCAGGAGCAGCACTTGCTGCTGACTCAGCACGCCACCGCCGAAAACGTCATCGACGTGATCGGCGCTGCGGCACGGCAACTGGTCAAAGGAGACTTGCTGTTTTTGACCTATTCGGGTCACGGCGGTCAGGTCAAGGACACCAATTTTGACGAAAAAGAAGACCGCAAAGACGAAACTTGGGTCTTGTATGACCGCCAACTGGTGGACGACGAACTTTATGATTTGTGGGGTCGGTTTAAATCGGGTGTACGCATTTTGGTCTTGTCCGACAGTTGCCACAGCGGCACAGTCACAAGAGACATCCCCGGTTTTATCATGGGCGAGCCACGGGTTCGAGGAATGCCACTCAAAGTTTCTCAAAAAGTCGAGCAGGCTCACAAGGCACTGTACCGCGCCATTCAGGTCGCGCACCCTGGCAGCGAAATTGCCAAGATTCGTGCCAGCGTGTTGCTGATTTCTGGCTGCATGGACAAGCAAGTCTCGCAAGACGGTGAGCGCAACGGCGCATTTACTGGCGCACTGAAACGGGTCTGGGCTGGCGGTAAGCTCAAGGGCAATTATCGGCGTTTTCGTGATCTGATTTCGGCAAAACTGCCAAAGGATCAGACGCCCAACTACTTTTTTGTTGGCTCGAGCAATCCAGGTTTTGAATTACAAAAGCCGTTCACCATCTGAAGACTGCAACGCTCCGCCCAAATCCCAACCTTGCTGACCAACCAAGGTCAGCCTTCCAGGAGGTCAAGACCATGACACACCTCAGCCCAAAAGCACGCCTCGAGTTTATAGAACACCTCGAGCTTGACCAACCCAAATTGCGAACCCGCGACCTGCCTGTGATCCCCGAGATCAAACCGAACGACACCGCAAATTACGTCAACGATGGCAGCCTGATTTCTTTTGTCACAGGGCTTTCGAGCGAAGACAAATCGGATGTGCTCAACAGCGTGCTCTTGGCTCAACGCGCCGCAAACAAAAGACATGACCGCTACGGCGAACCCCAAGCCTGGTACAAGAGCTACCATGAGATTCTGACCACCATCGGTTGGGTTGGCGGGCAAGACAGCTTCCAGCAGTACACAAGCGACGGCACGACGGTCAAAGTGGACGAAGTGGTGCTGCAAATCCTGGCGACTTTAGCGATAGGCGGCGCGGCAATCACCGCGATTACCCAAGCCCTGAACGCCCTGCAAGCCTTGTCCTCGAAAGACAAGCAATTCACGCTCTGGGAGCAATCCTCGCACAGCCTGAAAACCGGCAACTTTCAGATTGCCGCCTGTGAAAAATCTGGCGATGGTTTGGTGCTGAAGATGGGCAGCTTCTACTTTTCGGCAACCCAAACCGCCACCCGTTTCTTGTTTTTCGATTACTCGTCAACCGCCATCAGCCTGTTCACTGGCGGGCAGACGATGGTGCTGAACAAAGAAGTTTATGCCCAGATTCGGCAAGCGGTGATGACCAAATTGGGGGCGCTCGCCAGTGAATTTATCGCCAACCTGCCCGAACTCGAGTAATTGAGGCTCGAGAATCCAAAGTGCATTTGATTCATGCTGAACGACCCACTCGAGCGGGGTCACTATTTTTTTTAAGAAAATTTTAAACGCTTTGACAAGCGGAGGAACAATGGCAGACATCACTTGGATCATTGACAAACTCGAGGATTTACAAAACCAACTCGAGCAACTTAAAGACGAACTCGGACAACTGAGCGCCCAACAAGAACTTGGCTCACCGATGCTCAAACCTGGCGTGTCCGTGTCGGTAATTCCGCCATCGTTGCCCGATGCGCCAGAAGAAATTATTGATGGTCGAGTCACACATCAGTTTCCTGATTGTTGCGCCGTTGGCAACGCCCTCGGTTATTACTGCTCTGGCACACTGATCGCCCCAAACGTTGTGGTCACAGCCGATCACTGCAAAGGGGTCAGCCGCGTGTTTCTGGGCGGTCACGATATTTCAAAACCCAACGATGGCGAAACCATAACCGTCAAAAACCAGTTTTCGCACAGCGAGGTGGACTTGCGAATCCTGATTCTCGAGCATCCCGCGACCATCAAACCACGCCCTGTGGCGCGACCCGATCAGGCTGCCCAAGCCAAAAGTGCCATGCTGGCAGGCTTTGGAACGGTTGATCTTGACGGTGAAGTGGGTTACGGCATCAAACGCAAACTTGCCCAAGAACTGCCAATTACATCAATCAGTTGTTCAGACCCTACCGACCCCAAAAAATACGGTTGCCTGCCCAACCGCGAAATCGTGGCGGGACACCGTGGCTTGCGAGCCGACAGTTGTCGCGGGGACAGTGGCGGACCCTTGTACATCAAAGATGACGGTGAATACCTGCTGTTGGGTGTGACCTCGCGCGGCGTGAAGGACGGGTTTACGACCTGCGGTGACGGCGGCGTGTACGTGCGGGTGGATTTGTGTTTGGACTGGATTGAAGAGGTTGCAGGGGTCAAGATTGGAGGCTCGAGTTTATGACTGCACCGTTCAAAGAAACGCTGCGTGAAGCTTATCTTGGAGTTCGCACGCTTGAAACTGCCGCAAACTATGCCAAAGCGGATCAGATTGCCTTGGCAGACGTTCCTCGAGAAATCACTCCAGCAGTCAATCAAACACCTGAATATTATTACACCGATGATCAAGGATTCTGGGAACGGGCATTCAGCGATTTGCCTTTTTGGGGAACGACTGTCAGTCTTCATGGCGTCGCAATTTCAGAATGGGTTGCCCGTATCCCAGGTCTATTTTTTAAACCCGGATCTGACTTGATACGAGAAGTTAGCCCCGACGCGATTGAAAGAAGCAGTGAAACATGGATTCAATATCAGCCTTGGGGAAAATCGCAAAAAGTCATGGGCGGCATCGGAACTTTAAGGCTTGCCCCCATGCCCGATGGAAGTCGTTTGCTCTGTGTGACAGGTTCAATGAACGCGTCCACAGGGATACCTGTACTGGTCAAGCCAGAAATCCTCGAGCGATTTCCTGCCGGACTTGAAGGACAATTGATTTCACTGAGCGCACGTTGGCAACCAATGTCTACCGGTTGGGCTGCGCAATTTCCAAGTTTGCGTGGTATCCCACGAGGTTATTTGGTGATCGAAAATCCTGCGGACTTTCGTTTGCTGAATCAGGTTATTCCTACACGATTTCACCCGTTTACGATCATGGAATATCAAAAAGATTCGACCTTGCTTTACGATTTCGCTTTCGCCACCGCCGACACTGGTGATGCCAACCATCGTCGTGATCTCGAGGAATTCTTTGAACGCTACAAAAACGACTTTGGACGACACGGAGAATATTTGATTGCCGCCGATATGTACGAACCCCTGTGGGATGCAAAATTCAACGACCCTGCCGAGTTACGCAAAGATTCACAACTCGAGTTATTAGAGGCTCGGGTAAGAGAGCGAATGCTTGGGGAAAACGTGATCGAACCCATTCTTGAAGCACTTGTTCACACATGTGGACAGGATAAAGATTTCTTAGCTACTTTTTCCGATCAAATTGGTATCGAACCTGCATTGTGGAGTAAAGGAACTATCCTGGCACAAGAGTGCAATTCCTTCCTCGCTTTTATAAAGCGCGATGCCCCCCAAAAGATTGAATCCCTTATTGATGTACTGGCTGTTCACTTTCCTCGGTTGAGGAGTTGAAAGGGGCAATAATATGGTCAAGTGGACGGATTTTCATACAAATCTACGCAATGTCTTAATCAGTCTTTTTGGCGGCGTAGAACTGGGATTGCCAATTGCAGTTGAGGCTGGTTTGAACCAAGCTTTTCTAAATCAAAGTCCTCGTCCCATCATCTTTTGGCATAGTGTTGTCAACGAAGCCATGAACCAAGAAATAGTATCAGACCTGATCGAAGTCGCTCGCCGATATCACCCTCAGAATTCGGCGCTCATACTGGCTGAACAGAATCTCTTGCAGCAGGCGATCCCTGTGCCAGAAATACCCGAAGGCACTTGGAATGGACCCACAGAACAGGGAACACTCGAGAAACTCTTGGATTCCTCAAGACCAACGTTACGCCCAATCAATTTCTTGCAACGCGGTTGGAACGTTTCAAGGTCGGTGGTACGAGTGGTGCTAGCCGATAAGAGCAAAGGAACGGGCTTCTTAACGACAAATAACTTACTCATTACGAACAACCATGTGATTGCCACGCCAGAGGCTGCAAAAGGAGCGGTGGTGGAGTTTAATTTCGAGAAAACCACACAAGGCAACGACGCTCAAACTGTAAGTTTTAAGCTTGCTCCAGACGATGGATTTGCCACCTCCATTTACGGTCAAGGTGGCGATGACTGGACAGCAGTACGCTTGGAGAACAATCAAAGTCTTGCGCAATGGGGTGCACTTCCATTGTTAAAAACCGAGCCAAAAGTTGGCGATGAAGTCATCATCATTCAACATCCATATGGTGATCAAAAACAGATTGCCCTTTCGCATAACACTGTCGTTTTTACCGATGGTAAGCGCCTCCAATACCTAACCGATACTGCTGAAGGTTCGTCTGGGTCCCCCGTGTTCAACACCGAATGGCAGGTCGTTGGGCTTCACCATGCGGGTGGCTGGCTGCACGATCCTGGCACAAAACAGCGTGTGTTTCGCAATGAAGGTATTCATATCAATTTGTTGGTTGATGGATTGACAAAAGCTGGGTTGATTTGAGGTTAGCTGAATATCATGATGGAGGTGATTTTGTACGTTACATAAGTACGAAGTATTCCGAGAGTTGCGAGATGTTCTTGCCAGCATTTACCCAGGTGAAGACAATGCTTGGAAAATTGCGCAGAGTGCTGGTCTTGACATGCGGTTGATCGAATTTAAGGGAACTGACAACATCAGATGGATGAATATACTCGAGGAAGCAGAACGAAATCCTGGTCAAATGCAAAGCCTTTTGTACTTAGCGAACGCCGAGTACAAACTTGCAGAACTAAAAATTGCCATTGACAAATACCTCGAGTGGGTGACTGCCGGACGACCCTTGACCGAGCGCGAAAAACAACTCGAGCAACTGGCTAAGAATTACCGATTGCTGCCGCCCGAAACCGATTCTGCGCCGATCACGCCGATCTTAAGAAACCGTTTTGCCAGCTTGCTCGAGAGACACGCCATGTTTGGCGGACGTGAACACGAACTCGAGCGGCTCGAGCATCTGCTGACGGATCAAAACAAGGGTTATTTGTTTGTCACCGGACCGTCGGGCTTTGGCAAGTCGGCACTGCTGGCAAACTGGGTTAAAAAGTTGCAGACTCGAGGTCAAGCCGTTTGTTTTTCGTTTATCAATCGCGCAGAGGGTTTGGCTGACGAACGTTTTTTCTTGCAGAACATGGGCGAACAACTCTGCGAATTTTATGGCTTGCGCGGTAGCCTACCTGCGCAAGAAACCAGCTTGCGTGTCTTGTACCCGCAACTTCTGCAAATTCCATTGCAGGCTGGGCAGAAACTGGTGGTGGTGGTCGATGGACTTGACGAGGCGCTGAATTGGAAGGTGGCAGGCGATCTGTTTCCAGTGTTGCCCGAGGGTGTGTTTGTTGTGTTCTCGGCACGTGCCGAACCTGGGCAGGATGTCCCCGCCATTTTGGGGGTCAGTGTTTGTGAGACGATCACACTGACCAAACTCAGTTTGTCTGAGGTTGGTGGTTTGTTGCGTTCAATGGCAGCGCCAATCAATGCGCTTGCCGAGGAGATCAACTTTGTCAGTGCTGTTTTG
>JANLWR010000566.1:0-9251 GCA_031364625.1 Deinococcales bacterium
TGAGCGATCAGCGTCGGGTTGGTGGTCAAACCCGAAACCACACCCCAAGCAGCAATTTCACGAACTTCATCAACCAGGGCAGTGTCCAAATAAAGGTGCATAATTCCTCCAAAAATCAAAACTTGCCGCATATCAAACCTAAGCTCGAGTTTCGCGGGATGCCCTAGTTTGCTCTAAAACCACCCCAATGCGCAAGGCTTAAAGTCCGTAAAGCACAGAACTCTCTCAGAAACACTTTGAATAAACTCTGAAATTGCAACTCGAGTTTGACGTGTTAAGCGACGTCCAAGCTCCTAAATGCCGAATGCTCGAGTTCTCCAATGGTCGGTGTTTCACCCAATGCCAATGCGACAACAACCTCGAGCGTCATGTTGCGCCCCTTATCCCAAGCCGCCTGAAACACTTCAGGTTCAAGCTGGCTTTGCGCCAGCTTAATGTGCTTTTCGTAATCTACTTGCAAATTGAACGGCATTTTTACCCCAGTGCTTTCGCGTAAAACTTGTGCCGCACCCCACAAGCAAGCCCCGAGTTTAGGGTCAGACAAGACCGCAGCGCTCGCCGCCAACCCCTGGAGTGAAAACGAAATCGCAAACCTGTCTTTTGTTGTCATGAGCACTGCCAAACTTTCTTGGTAAGACACCTTGGCTGTTTCATATTCCGAACGACGTTGATGCAAATCCCCAAGGTTATGCAACACATACGCCAGATTGGGTTTATCACCAATTTCGGTAAACAAAGCTCGAGCCTCAAAAAAAAATGCGTTTGCAGCTTCAAAATCCTGTTGGCAACTTGCAGTCTCTCCAAGGGCATTTAAGACGTTGGCGATATCACGTTTAACACCAATTGGACGGCGCAGATTCAAACATTCATCAAAATTGCTTCGTGCAGCAGTGTATTCACCAAGATCGAGGTGTAACAAGCCCAGCCTTTCAAGCGAATTGGCAAACAAATCAGGTTTTTCAATTTTACGCGCCAGCAATATCGCCTCTTTGGCGTAAGTGAGCGCAATCCGCAGTTCGCCTTGCGCTCGGTACACCAGAGCCAAATTGTTGAGCGCATTGATAACTCTTGGCACGTCCGCATTGTCTCGAGAAAGCTTCAAACTTCGCTTGTACAACCTCTTCGAAGTCTCAAATTCACCTCGGAAGCGCTCAATCATCGCCAGATTACCCAAGGACACCCGAAATTCTGGTTCAATCTGAGACGCATCGGTCATTGCCAGAGCTTGTTGAAACCACAGCCGTCCTTCACCGTAATAACCTCGGGCAAGCCAGAATGTCACCAGGGCAATGCAGAACAACAACATGCTCTTGGTATCCAACTGGGTCTCGAAGTGCTGAAACGCAATCCGGAGATTAGGGATATCTGTCTCAATTCTTGCAAACCAACGTTGCTGATCTGCCTCGCGCGATTGCGCGATTGCATCCTCTAACCACGCCAAAAAGTAAGCCGCATGTTCTTGCCGCATATTTTGAAACTCAACGTCCGTCTCCTCGAGTTTCTGATGGGCGTATTGGTATAAGAGCGCGTGTCGGTCATAACGACCCTCAGCATTGACCCGCAAAAGTGACTTGTCCACCAGTGATGCCAGCACCGCAATGGTGACACCCGTGACGGCACTGGCAGCCTTGTGGTCAAATCCGCCCTGAAAGACAGCCAATCTTGCCAGAAAAAGTTGTTCTTTAACCGACAGCAAATTCCAAGAGTATTCAAAAACCGCCTTCAGACTGCGGTGACGCTCAGTGATGTTTCTCGAGTTTGTCTCGAGCAAATCAAAATTTTGCGTCAGTTCTTTGGCAAGCTGCGCGACTGGCATGACTTTCACCCAAGCCGCCGCGAGTTCAATCCCAAGCGGCATTCCGTCCACCAGACGACAAATCTCGAGCACGTTTGGCAGATCTGCTTTGGTTAAATCAAAATCAATTCTGGCACGTTTTGCACGCTGGACAAACAAGCGCACCGCATCGGAAGCTTCGGCATCGGCAAGATTAACTTGGTCGCTCGAGACCCGCAAACCCAAGAGGGGCAGCACAAATTCTTCCTCGATGTTCAGGCGCTCCCTGGACGTTACGAGCATCACCAAATTTGGGCAGCGTTCAAGAAGTTTGGATATGAGCAGTGCGCCGTCGGTCAGATGCTCGAAGTTGTCGAGTATCAACAACATGCGGTGCTGTGAGATAGAAGTTTGCAGCAACTCGAGCGGATTGGCATTGCCCGAAACCGACACACCAAGTGCATCCAAAATGGCTCGAGGAATCTGTGTACTCGAGGTCAGCGTCTCGAGTGGTACGAAATACACGCCGTTTTCAAACTGGTTTTCTGTAAGTTGATCGTGCGCCAATTGCAACGCCAAACGCGTTTTGCCGACACCACCAGCCCCAAGAATGGTCACGAGTCTGACATCGGTGCCGCCAAGTAAGTTTGCCAATTCGATCAATTCTGGATCACGACCAACAAACGACGTTTTGGCGCTCGGTAACGGGCGTATCACGAAGTTATTGGCGTTTTTGACCATAAAACGCGCTCGAGCTTCCGATTGCGTCAATTTCAACTCGAGGCTGAATTCTTTAGCCTCAGCACGAACTTCTGTCGCCAAGATGCTATCGCCAGCCATCAAAATGGCGTACAGACGCTCGAGTTCTTCAGTTTCGGCAACTTTTGCGCCCTGAACTTTGTACGCAGCCTCGGCGCGAGCTGTCGCAGATTCAAAATCACCAGTTGTCGCAATTTTTTCCGCCTCGCGCAACAACGCACCCCGAACCTGAGCCGCAATGGATTCTCGAGTCGCATACACCCATTCCTCGAGTTCAGAACTCCAATCTGGCAGCACAAAACCTTCGAGAAACGCCCCAGAATACAGTGTTGAGACGTTCTGAAAATCACGATTTCGGATGGACTCGAGCAACTCTTGCACGTCACTGGTCAAGCCAAAACCCAGTTTCTGCCCATCCTCGAGCACCGCGTTTTCGACACCCTGCCGAAGTTGCGTTAAAGCCACCCGCAAACTCGAGGCGGGATTTGCCGCGTCAGACCAGAACAATTCTGCAATATGCCGCCGGTCTTTCGCACCCTCGAGCGCGAGGTACACCAGCAGCAACAACGGCTTTGGGCGTTGAAAAGTGTTTGGAATGAGCCTCAAATCGCCCAGGGTTTTCAGGCGCACCATGTTTACAGCGTACAGCACGTTAGGACTCGGGCGCAAAAAGCTCGGGTTTTAACCGTTAGCGCCTCGTTAATGCCCCGCTTGGCAAACTCTGTTCAGACGAGGGGCAAACCTCGAGCGCCACAAACGGGAGAAATCAAATGAACGCACAAAACATAAATTTTGCCCTCAAGACCAATCCGCTCGAGAATCTGCTGAACAGATTGCAAGGAGAATGAAATGCGAAAATTACTGCTGCCAATTCTGGTTTTGGCTTTTACCGCCTGCAATCAAAGCCAAATCGCCAGCCCAGCCATGCCCAGCAACCCTCGTGGGCTGGTCGAAATAAATTTCTCTGAAATTGGTAACGCAAACCCAAACTCGAGCGCCAAAAATATAATCTCGAGCGCCGCAAGCCCGACAGCGACCATGCCCGAAGGTGCGTTTTATGGTCAAGAAGGTGCATCGTTGGCGGCAAGAAGAAGCCAGAACCGCAACCTGAGCGACAATGGCGGTGGCATTGACATGAAACTGGTCAGCACCAACGCATTTACTTTTAACCCTGGGATCAACCGTCAAGATGGTTTTCGTTACCTCAGCGCGACCTACAAAATCAGAAACGCTGACCGCACAGGCACACTTTACGAAACACCCCGCAACAACCTCAGCTTTATTGCGGTCAGCACGCCAAGCACCGTTGGCGGCAGCGCCGTCTCGAGCTTACTGCGGTTTGATGGCACATTAGCCGACTCGAGCATCGCGCCCTTAATTCGCCCAACCCACGAAATGACACTCGATAGCAACACGTTAAGTCCTAAAACTTTGACTGGAAAAGAAGATTTTCAAGCCTACCTCGAGACTGAAATTGCCAAATTCCAACCAGGTGGTCTAATTGCAATAACGGGTGTGACCAGCGTTTTTGGTTACGGCTTTGTGACCCGCACCATCGGAAATAGTGCCAGCCGCATTTTACCCGCAACGCCAGTTCGACCTGACGGTTACGACGGCATTGTGACCTTTGCCGTGCGCGTACCCTTGCAAGCGGGTCCGAACGGTGCAAGCAAAGACCCGTTCAGCTTCTCGATGATGTTTGAAGTCATGGATGACACTCAAACCAGCGTCACCCAAAGTCTCGAGGAGCAAGCTGATCCCAGCAATGTGTTGGCTCGAGCTGCACTGTTAAACAATGTCCCGATCAGGACACTGCCAGGTAGTGCTTTTGGCGGCGTTCCGATCTGCCAGGTTCGTAGCGCAGGCACGGTCAGTAACCCACTGGCGTACTTGGTCAACTCGAGCAAGCTAAACGGTACACCCGCGCTTGCCAATCAAATGTTTGCAGCTGCTGGAAACGCAATCACTGCCAATTTTGACCAAGCCATGAACGCTGCCAACAACCAAACATTTTCTGTGAGTGGTTCGATGACAGGACAGAAAACAGGCAATTTAAGCGGTGCCGGTACGAACAAGCTCAGTTTTACCCCAACGAACACTTCGAGCAATGCTTTTCCGCCAAACGAAGAGATTGAGGTCACACTGGGCGGAGGATTGAAGAGTCTGGCGGGGCTGGGGTTTTGCCCAAAGTACAGCTTTCATTACCGCACAGGAGTCAGCATCTCGAGTACAGCAGATTTTTCGTATCACGGTTTTTTTAACGTGGGCACAAGTGCATATTCGATCATCTCGGCAGACCTCAACAATGACGGCAATATGGATTTGATCAGTACATCCGCCGACTCGAGCATTGTTAGTATCAGATTAGGAATAGGCAACGGAGATTTTCAAACTGACATTAATGTAAGAGTAGGAGATTATCCAATTTCGGTGGTCGCTTTTGACTTAAACCATGACCACAACATTGATCTTGTGACCACAAATTTACAAACACCTAACCTGAGCGTTTTGTTGGGCGATGGAACTGGGAATTTTGCAACCAGAACAGACCTCGCAAGTCACTCACATGCGACCGCCATTGCAGATTTCAATTCTGACGGTCATCCTGACATTGTTACAGCCAATACAGGCGCTGTCTCAGTTTTTTTAGGCAATGGCGATGGAAGTTTTAAACCCAGCATTCCAACGGTCATTCCTGTCAATGTTAACCTCAGCTCTATCAATGCAAACGACCTTAACAACGACGGGAAAATGGATGTTGTGGTTGGCAACGACTCCAGCACTGGCTTGGTAATGGTTTTGCTCGGCGACGGAGGCGGTCGTTTTCACGAAGCGCCACAACCAACTTACGTTCATCCCAACCCATTTTTTGCCAGCACAAGCGATTTTAACCTCGATGGCAACTTGGATCTTATCGTTATTGAAAACAGCCCAACCTTACAAGAAGTCAGTATTTCCCTCGGCAACGGTGATGGCAGCTTTAAGGCAGCCATTTTCAAACCAATTGGTTTAAATCTTGGGATTTTTGCGGTTCCAACCCAGGCAATCAGCGCAGACCTCAATGGCGACGGAAAAATGGACATTATCACCAACGATAGGCAAGCAAATTTATTAACTGTCCTGCTTGGCAACGGTGACGGGACACTGCAAGACGCAAAACCCTGGGGCGTGAACGAAAGTCCAATCTCACTGACCGCATCCGACCTTAACAACGATGGAAAACTAGATTTGGTCAGTACAGGTGAATCTTTCTCGCACGCTTCGGTATTACTTCAATAAATCAAGTATCAAATGCTCGAGATTCATTTTTGATGCGGTCTTTGCTGGCTCGAGGATTGCCTGGCATTTGAGTTAAAAGCTCGAGCTACGAGTATTTCAACCTTGGGAATTCAATGGTTCGGTAACTTTTCCCGACAAAATTTAGTCTCCGAGGGTGAACATATTCTTGACAATAATACGCACCTGGCGGGCATTGTCGCAGGTTCACCCCTACAAAACCTAAATGCGTCACCAACGCAAAATTTCAAAAACATTCCGAACTATTGAAATTGGGAGCTTTGAAAAATCTTCAAACGCATCTGGATCATCGGTAACTCGAGCATTTACCGTTAGCGCCTCGTTAATGCCCTGGTTGGCAAACTGTCTTCAACAGCGAACGTGGTGCTGTCAAAAAGCAAAAAGCCGACGAATCTCGAGAGACCAGGAGAAATCATATGAACCCAGAAGCCCGCAAGCCGTATGTCGCCCCAAAACTCGAGGCGCACACCGATTGGAAAGTCCTGACGGGCGCACCCATGAGCGTGCCAATCACTGGTTTTAACCCAGATTCGACACTCGAGACGCTGATGAACAAGTTGCAAGGGGAATGACATGCGAAAAATAATGTTGCCAATACTGATTTTAGCTTTTAGCGCCTGCAATCAAAACCAAATCGCCAATCCCGTCATGCCGAGCAACCCACGTGGACTGGTCGAAATTAATTTCTCGCAGATCAACGACGCACACCCCACCTCGAGCGCGAAGAACATCATCTCGAGTAGCCAGACGCGCAGCCTGAGTGACAACAGTGGTGGCATTGACATGAAGCTCCTGAGCACCACCGCCTTCACGTTTAATTCTGGGGTCAACCGCCAGGATGGTTTTCGTTACCTCAGTGCCACATTCAAAATTCGCAACGCTGACCGTACTGGCACACCGTATTCAACTCCGCGCAACAATCTCAGTTTCGTGGCGGTCAGTACCCCCAGCACGGTGGGCAGCACAGCCGTCTCGGGCTTACTCAAATTTGATGGTACGCCCGCCGACCCGAGCATCGCGCCGTTGATTCGACCGACACACGAAATGATTCTGGACAAATACGCCCTGTTTCCAATTCCACACGTTGGCAGCGAAGATTTTCAGGCTTTTTCCGAAGCCGAAATTGCCAAATTTCAACCGGGCGGTACGGACGCGCTTGCGGGAGTCTCGAGCGTCTTTGGTTACGGCTTTGTGACCCGAGCCATCGGAGAAACTTTTCGTACCCTGCCCGCCGCCCCGACCAGATTTTTAGACGGTTACGACGGCATTGTGACCTTTGCCGTGCGCGTGCCGTTGCAAGCCAATCCGAACGGTGCGAGCAAAGACCCGTTTAGCTTCTCGATGATGTTTGAAGTCATGGATGACAACCAAACCACCATCACCCAGAGTCTCGAGGAACAAAACAACCCCAATTACGTGCTGCCACGGTCTGTTGCCATGAACAATACTCCGATCAAAACTTTGCCCGGAAGTGTCTATCAAGGCATTCCAATCTGCTCGGTTCGCACCGCAGGCACGGTTAGCAATCCGCTCGCGCTGATGGTCAACTCGAGCAACATGAGTGGAACACCTGCACTTGCCAACAACATGTTTATTACGGCTGGTAACAGTATCAACATTGGTTTTAACCAAGCCATGAATGCTGCAAATTACAGAACTTTTGCGGTCAACGGTTCGATGACAGGCTTAAAAGTAGGCTCTTATACTGGTGCTGGCACGAACAGTCTCGGTTTTTTTCCAACCGACATCTCAAGCGCCACTTTTCCACCAAACGAAGACCTCGAGGTCACATTAAGCGGAGGACTGATCAGTATATCAGGGCAGAGTTTTTGCCCACCGTACAGTTTTCGTTACCGCACAAAAGTCAACGTCTCGAGCAACGCCACTTTTCCGAACAGAAGCTTGATTGCCGTTGGCGATCAATCAAGTGCAGTTGTCTCTGTAGACCTAAACAACGACGGTAAAATGGATTTGATCACGACAAGTTTGGGTTTTAACAGCATTGTTGTCGCGTTGGGCAACGGTGACGGAACTTTTCAAGCTGGGCTTCCGACGGGCGTGGGGGTCTATCCGTACTCGTTAATTGCCGCTGATTTTAATCACGATCATTTTATTGACCTCGTGACCATGAATGCTCTATCAAACAATTTAACTGTTTTACTGGGCGATGGATCAGGAGGATTTCGGTCTATCTCTACCCTAGGATTCTCTACAGTCACCGAGATTCTTCCACGTTCTGCAACAGTTACAGACCTCAATAATGACGGTAATCCTGACATTATCACGGCAAACAGCTATCTTTCGGCTTTTGGTATCAGTTCAATTTCGGTTTTTTTGGGCAATGGTGATGGGAGTTTTAAGCCCAGCGTTCCAAGAAATTTTTACTCCACCAATAGTTTTATCACAATTACCGCCAATGACTTTAACAACGATGGAAAAATGGACATTACCTTGAGCGATAACTCTGGCGCGACCCCAGCGTCAATATCGGTACTGCTGAACAACGGAGATGGTAGTTTTCAAGAGCCAAAATTTAGGAGCGTTCATGCTTTTCCAATTTCCATTACGAGCAGCGATGTTAACAATGACGGAAAAATATATTTAAACACCGCTCATGCAAATGCCAACGCAAGCGAAGTTGGTATATCACTTGGCAACGGTGATGGCAGTTTTCAAATGCCAATTTATTATCCCGTCGGTTTAGACCCTTCCCAGGTCATCAGCGCAGACTTGAACGGCGACGGAAAACTAGACATCGCCACAAGTGACTCCAACAACGCTGAAATCGCGGTGATGCTGGGGAACGGCAACGGCACATTCCAAAACAGTTCATTCCTGCTGGTTGGGGACACACCAAACTCCCTGACGGCATCTGACTTGAATAACGACGGGAAACTCGATTTGGCAAGCACCAGCGCGACGAACGCTGCGGTTACGGTTTTGCTTCAGTAAAACATTTTCACGTCTCGAGAATCCCAACTACAAACGAGGCTCAAGAAATTTGTGCCTCGTTTGTGCTGACTCGAGCATGAACTTAAAAACTGTTCTTACAGCGAAAACACAAGCGAAATTTATGCCTTGAAGCACACCGTATCTGCCGACCAATCAGAACTCGAGCTTTGACCGTTAGCGCCTCGTTAATGCCCTGTTTGGCAAACTTTGTTCATACGAGATACACGAACAGGAGAACGCTCATGAACCCAGAAAACCGCAAGCCGTATGTCGCACCGAAACTCGAGGCGCACACCGACTGGAAAGCCGTGACGGGCGCACCCATGAGCGTGCCGATTGCAGGTTTTTCTATTGACCCCAGCATCACGCTCGAGAATCTGATGAACGAGAATCTGATGAACAGAGTGCCAGGAGAATGACATGCGAAAAATAGTATTGCCAATTCTGGTTTTGGCGTTCACCGCCTGCA
>JANLWR010000570.1:0-1894 GCA_031364625.1 Deinococcales bacterium
TGAAAACCTGCTCAAAGCCGACCCACGACTTTGCGATGCTGACCCTGGAGTCAGCATCAGTCCACACCTGACCCAACCCGCTTATGTCGCCCCTGATTTGTCGGTGATTCTCTACCCTTCGGGTGCGCGAAATCAACGCGGCACCCAAACCGCAGGCGTTTGTCTTTCCACCGATGGCGGGAAACGCTATTACCGTATCGTTTTCAAGGGCATCGAAGACGGTGCGGGTCCGCTCGGGGTGACCTGCACAAATTCCAACCGTTGTTACGCCTACGGTGGACTCAACCCAGAACCAGAATCAGGCTTTATTTTCTTGACCAACGATGCACAAAAAGGTGCTGACTCGAGTTGGATCAAAGCCAAACTGCCCACACTCCGTGAAGACACCATCTTCTATCACATGTTCTTTGCGCCAGGCGGCATGAACGGCTGGGCGGTGGGCAAGACGGGCAGTTCCTCGGCGTTGTTGTTTGCCAGCACCGACGGTGGCATAACTTGGAAAGACGCAACCTCGAGCATCCGAGCACTTGCCTCTGATTCACGACTTCATTCGGGTTACGCCTTTGATGCCGCGCACCTCTGGGTTGGTGGTGAACGCGGCACGTTGTTAACTTACGGGTATTAAACCCGAATAATTTTAAAACCCTTCAATCAAATCTTCAGGAAACGCGAGACACGCTGTTGGTCTCGCGTTTTTGACGGTAAAACTACTTGCATAACGCGTACCGTCAGGATCACGGTAGACCTCGAGTTGATTTTGCTCGAGGTTGACAATCCAGTATTCAGTTATGCCGTCTCTGGCGTAAAGCTCGAGTTTGGTTTCACGATCTCTGGTCAGGGTGCTGTCAGAGACTTCAATCACCAAATAAATGTCGTCAGGAAGCGGCAAACGGTCTCTCGGAGTCTCGAGTTTGAAAAGTGTGATGTCAGGGTCGGGTCTGCCATCTTGTGGGAGTTGGATTGTGCTTTGGCAGATGGTCACAGCGCGATTTTGGAATAATTGAAATACGCGATCATAAATGTCTTTCACGCTATACAAATGCCTTGGGTTCATTTCTGGTTTCCTCACGATCTGACCGTCAAGCAGTTCTACACGGTCTTCAGACGTGATAAACCCACTTTTCCAAAGTTCGTCGTAACGTTCGCCCGAGAACCTCATCAACTCGAGGGGCACTTCGGTTATTTTGGTTGTCCGTACCATCGCTGTCATGCTTTTATTTTAGGACAATCAGCGGGTTCTGCCAAGGCATTCACTACGTCACTCGGCAGATGCGCGTCTCGAGGTTCACGGTTTATAGTTGCATTCCCTCGTTGTGCTGCCGCTCGAGGATGTGGCTAACGTCTTCGCGTTACTCTTTTTTATGCCTCGAGGTTTTTATGTTTGATAAAAGGGTGTCTCGAATTGACGAGACTCGTTTAAGTGTTGATAATCCGTTTGAAGTTCCAACCACGATTTTTGCCAATGAAGCTGTGCCGCTCGAGCGTAAAGCCATCGATGAACTTTTGCGACTTCTCGAGGTGCAAGCCACGCTCGAGAAACTGCAAAAAATCTTGCCCGAAGCCTACCCAGAAAATGCGCGTCTCGAGCGGGTGATTCTCACGCCAGACATGCACAAAGCCCAGGGGATTCCTGTCGGTACGGTCATGCAAACCAGTGGCTTTGTGATTCCTCAAGCGATGGGCAACGACATCAATTGCGGAATGCGACTGCACAAAACCAATTTGCATTCCGAAGCTGTGCTGAACAATCTGGATAAGCTCGAGAAGCGCCTTAGGCATTTGTTCTTCGAGGGCGGCAGGCGCATTCCGATGACTGGCTCGCAACGCCAAGCACTTTTGCAAAACGGTTTAACGGGTTTGCTCGAGGCTGTCCCCAAAACCCAAATTGAGGGTT
>JANLWR010000576.1:0-9765 GCA_031364625.1 Deinococcales bacterium
GAAGCTGAAAAGAGGTTTTGAGGATGGTTTCGAGTTTGGTATTGTAATTCAAGGCTACTGCTCCTTGGTAGGGATTTGGTAGCCTCTATTCTTTCAGGTTTGTGTGCTGGACGGCAACCCTAAGTTTTGTCCTGTACTATGGAAGACCCATTGGCGGCGACGGTCAGCAACACCAAACGCCGTGAGTTCAGCGAGCGCATGAAAACCTTTACCCATGAGAAAGTCCTGAACGTCATCAAACCCCATTTTGGAGCGCATCTTGAAGGATTGCCACACCTCAAGCTCAGTCTGGTCGAGTCGGGCGATCAACTGCTGATTGAATACGAAAACGTCATCACCAACAGTTACATCTTGGGGCAAATCAAACTCGAGTTTGGCGCTCGCAATGCCGTCGAACCAAGTGCGGTGCATGTGATTCAACCCGATGTGCTGGCTTGGGAGGTGTCCAAGCAACTCGAGTTTCCCAGCGCCAAAGTCCCTGTCTTGCTTGCCGAGCGAACCTACTGGGAAAAGGTCACGCTGATTCATGCCGAGATCACCCGCAAGAACCCGAAATTGAACATGGAACGCTACTCGAGACACTGGTACGACCTCGCCCAGCTTGCCAGGCACGATGCAGGTGCTCGAGCGTTGAAGCGCGTTGACCTGCGCGATCATGTGATTCGCACCAAGACTGCGTTGTTTGGCGTGGCTGGGGTCAATTACAACCTAGTGGCACAGGGGAATTGTCAGTTGATTCCTCGAGACGCACTGCATGATGCCCTCGAGCACGATTTTCTTTCGATGGTTGAAGCGGGGATGTTTGATGGCACACCACCCACCTGGGCGGTGCTGGTCGAGGCTTTGCGTCAACTCGAGGAACAAATCAACAACATGCCGTAGGTGGACTGGGCGATGCAGTGCATTTACCCCAGTCGGTCTCGAGAATGCCAGCAGGAGGTCTTTCATGCGATACCTGCCAACCCTCGTTCTGGCAATCTGGCTGTGCTTCTCGAGCAGCCTCGCCCAATTCAACCCGTCCACCCTCGAGCCGCCCTTAGACCCTTTCAACGGGCGCACCACGCTGATTCCCAACACCGAGATCGTTCCCGTCGAACCGATCATCAACATCATCCAACCCATCCAGCAAGTCTTCGATCAGGCGTGGGCGGTGCGGTCTCGAGTCAACTGGCGTTTCTCTGTACCGCCCGTGATATCGTGAATGACGCGGTGGGGGTTGAATCAAGACCTCTCGGGATACGCCAATCGCATCGCGGGTGGTTTGCTTGATGGCGCGGTCACGGCGTTCGGTGACACGCTCGGCTTGAGTCAGGTGAACGCAGGCTTACAGAACCTGCGCGGCATCCTCGGGAATACCGTCGGTCAAGCCCGAGAAGCCCTCGAGACGAGCATCAACAACCTTTACCAGCAATCGGTCAAGAACCTTTTTGCCTTCGACCAAACATGCCCAGCTTCTGACCCGCGCAACTTGGGCGCTCTGGCGCGAATGATGAACCCCGAAGCCGCCGTTGCCGCCGTGCAAACCGAAAACCAGCAAAAGCACCTGCTCGAGCTTCAAGGGAATTCGGTCATCACCCTGAATCAAGCTCGAGTCAACGCCGCGAAACTGGCAGGCAACAGGTCTGCCACCGACTTGAACTTGCTGGCAACAAGTCTGCCACCGATCTGAACTTGCTGGTCAACACGCCGATCACAGGTTTGGCTTCAAGATTGAACGCTCGGGTTGGGGCTGCCGTCTCGAGCCGTGAGGCGATTCAACGCATGACCGAAGGCATCGCCGATGTGATGTCGGTGCTTGCCACTTCCAACTCGCAAGTCACGGCGCACATCGCGGCGCTGGCGGAACAGAACGTCTACACCTTGCAAGAATTGCAATCGCTGGTGCAGGTCGAAACCGCCAAAGAGCTGGCGCAACTCGAGGCGGGACAACGGGCGGCAGAAACCGCGATGCTCAACGCCTGGGAAGAGGCGCAGGGCATGAACGCCCTGGCGAACAGTGCGGCTCGAGGCTTGTACGGCATTGGCAACGATGCGCCCAAAGGCTTGGGGGTGTTGCCATGAACCCGATGGATGTCTGGAACCTGATCACGGTTGACCCGACCAATTTCGTTCACGAGTTGCGCGTCTGGTTGCACAGGCTTTATCAAACAAGGCTTTTACTGCATTTTTGACTCTTTCGAGTTTAACGCCACTCAGTTGACCGTGACGGCTTTGCAGTCTGGATAAGTCAATGGCTCGCATTTGATCGAGTAGGAGTGTGCCACCTAATGCCAGACCCCCCGTCTCCATCCTCGAGCCGAATTCTATTCTCCCCCTCTGGTAACACCGTGCTTGTAATTGGAACAACCCACAGTTGAGGAAATGGCACTTTTTGGAGTTTGCTTGGATCAAGAACCAACATACAAGGTCGTAAGCCTTCTTGTTCGTGAGCGCGAGGACGATGTTCAGGTAAGCGTATTTCCAGGATGCTTCCAAAATCACTCACGGTTTGGCAACCTTAACGAATCCAACCCCCGCAACGTATTTAACTGGCTTGGCTGCTTTATGGTTTGCCTCTAACCACGTTGCAAGTTCTTCGGGTGGTACGTCCTTCTCGAGTTCTGCAAGCTTGTCTGCCATGTCATGGGCTGCACCGTCAAGCCATGCTTTGGTTTCTTCATCAAGTGGTGTTTCTGGTTCTTCTATAACCTCGAGAAGATCGTTAGGTGTAACGGTTTGACCAGTCAGGCGCATGAGGGCTTGCATCACTTGGCTTAATGTCTCGAGGTCAACACGTTTGACTTTGTTCCCTCGAGCCAGAGCGTAAACGCTGCCTTGTGCCGCCTTCCCGTCCACCTCTTTAGACAGTCGGTATGCTGTCAGGTTGTTTTGCTGTAAATATCGGTCAAGGGAAACTCGTACATTCATTGGAATACCTCCTACATCAACATAGCAGTAATACAGATACTTGATAAGTATTACAGATATATGTAGTATATAGGCACTCAAGAACGCCGCCCTAGAAAAGAGACGTTCTCGAGAATTCCGTTTTAAGGAGTCCCACACATGCTACACCAAGTCAGCAACACCCGCGCCACCATCGGCAAATATCGCAACCTCACAAGCACCGACTGGCAAGCCATACAAGCCAGAATCACACCCTTGAGCGGCAAAGCCAGCATCACCACATCGAACGGGCGTGAAATCAGTTTTACTCGAGGCGATGATTCAAGCGTTAAAGCAAGTTCGAGACAAAGTTTCTATGGATGGTTTGCCGTGACCAACGTGTGACCAACCGCACCCGTTTCTACCGATTTCTAAGCGTTCCATTAAGTTTGCGGGATTCTCGAGAATGCGTGTATAACAATACTTTTAGACGCTGTTAGTTTCTGCAAACACCCAAAATCTTTGACTCATAAACCGTTGGTTTCGGGTTCAAGTCCCGACGGACCCACCAGAACGTCCTAAAACTCGAGGACGTATTTTTACGGCGTGAATCAGGGGTCTGAAACGTGTCTGGGGGCGAACCGATGGCAGTTGGTAAAAACGAATTTTTGGCAGCACACTTTCATTTGGTGCAATAATATATTTGGCAGAAATGATAGAAGTGATAAAAACGCTTGACAATTTTGCAAACATGATTTAGTCTCTGAATGTACATTAGCGGCAACGGGAAGCGATGAAATTCACCCTGCAATGCGGGCACCTCGGGTGAATGGAGCAAGTGGTGCGACCGACCCAAGCACAAGATCAAAGACATTCAGACTGAATGTTACTGATGTTATGCACCCGTCTACCCTTTTGTCGAGAAAGGGTAGTCAAATGAAAAATACTCCGTTGTTGGTCGTTTCGATTGGTCTGGGATTGTTGCTGACAGCCTGCCCCACAATGAGGGTTCCATCTTCACAAGAGCTTGCATTGACCAAAGATTTTCAAATTTCAGTCTTTCCCCAAGAACTGAACCTGGAAGCCAACTCGAGTGTTGGCATTACCGTTAAGCTGCAAAATTCTGGACAAGCACACCCAGCCATTCTGGTTTACGTGGACAACCTTCCTGCTGGAGTCCAAGCTCAACCCGTGACCATTCCAGCCAATGCTGACCAGGTGCAACTCGAGTTGCGAACATCAAAATCTTATAAAACTTACAGCGCTTCTTTTGCAACCGTATCGGCTGCCACAAGCTTTGCGAAAAGTGAAACACGGTTGCAGCTTTTGAGAACAGTATCTGATATTGGGCACGACAAAAGCAATATCAGTGCGTCGTTTTCAAACCAAACTGTGACCAATGCGAATCTCGCCGATTACCAGGCGCAAATTGGGTATGCCAATTTTAAAGGCAGTTTATGTCAAATTATGAGCAGTGACCACAAACGCAACATTGAAATTTGCCTGACCGCACCTTACGAACAGGGACGCAGCTACAAACTGGTCGATGCCATCCATTTCGGTAGCCCAGGCACTGCTTTGGTCACTTATTTTGAACCAGTGGTCAACCCAGGAGACAGCACCACCAACAGCACAGGAACGTTTTGGGATTCGACCGATGGAATTCTGAGGATACTTCACAGCTCGAGTACACTTTTGGAATTCCAAGTTGAGAGCGCAAAAATGGCACCGGCTAGGGGTTTTGAACACAACAGCGCTTTCGGAAATTTTACGCTCGAGTTGAGTGGTCACATCGAAGACATCAGCAATTTCTAAATTTGGCAAGGTTAAAAAACTCGCCAAGTGTAATTGAATCTTCGAGGCGGTCAATGGTTGTCAACAATCGGTTTTCTTAAATTTCAGAAGTTGCATTTTATACAAATATGTAAGAATTTGTAAAGAGTTGTTGGGCTATTGTTTTTGAAGACCAGCAAGGAGGTCAAACAAATGGCTTCGCAAATTGAAACCTTCATGTTTTTAGATACCAGTGGTTGGTCAAAAACCTTTCCCACGCAGCTCGATTCCAATCAAACCCTAATTCTGGTTTTTGGTGCATCCAATTATTTGGATTGTCCAGAACCGATTGAAGAATTGGTTCAAGCCTTTCCCAAATCGCACGTTTTGGGTTGTTCAACCTCGGGTGAAATTCACGGCGCATCTTTGTTTGACCATAGCCTGTCCGTGGCAATTATTTGCTTTCAAAAAACCCAGCTAAAAAACATCAGCATCTCACTCGAAACCAGCAACCATTATGACGCTTACGGTGTGGGTCGATTGATTGCCGAAGAGTTGATGTCTGAAGTTAACGGCAAGCTCCGAGGAATTCTCTTGTTTTCTGACGGCTTACTGGTCAACGGCAGTGAATTGATCGCCGGATTAAATTCAATTTTGCCGCCATCGGTGGTCATTGCGGGAGGCTTAGCCGGAGATGGAACAGACTTTAAACGAACCTGGACGATTCATGCCGGTTTACCCAAATCAGCAATGGTATCCGCAGTGGGTCTGTACGGCGATGACCTCAAAATGAATTATGGTTGCCAGGGCGGCTGGGACATTTTTGGACCCGAACGTGAGGTGACACGTTCGCAGGGAAACGTGTTGTTCGAGCTTGATGGTAAACCGGCACTCGAGCTTTACAAAAAATATTTGGGAAATCAGGCAGACGGACTTCCAGCGACAGCCCTGCACTTCCCACTTTCGCTCCGGACAAAGGACGGCGAAAGTGTGGTCAGAACGGTTCTGGCGGTCGATGAAGACCAGCAAAGCATGACCTTTGCCGGTGATATCCCGATCAGGTCGATGGTGCAACTGATGAAAGCCAACTTTAGTCGTTTGATTGAAGGGGCAAGTTCTGCGGCTTTGGAAGTTCAAACGCAGTTTTTAACAGGTCGCCCGTCACCACAAGCCATGCTGTGCATTGCCATCAGTTGTGTTGGACGCCGCCTGGTGCTGGGCGAATACATTGAAGACGAACTGGAAGCCACATTGGAAGGCTTACCGCTCGGAACACAGCAGGTTGGGTTTTATTCTTACGGCGAAATATCACCACATGCCAATGGGCATTGTGATTTTCACAATCAAACCATGACCTTGACCACGCTTTTTGAAAGTTGAGTTGAACATGCACAGGGTCTTAGAACGCCAGCTTCATAAAATGGGTTTAAACCAAACAACGCCGCCAGATGCGACGAGCTGGAACGCGTTGTTGACTCGAGTCAATCAAACCTACCAAGATCATGACCGTGATCGCGAGTTGCTCGAGCGGTCTTTAGCCATTTCTTCGATAGAGTTGCGCGAACTTCTGACCAGGCTTCAGCATGAGGCTTCGCATGATGCCTTGACTGGCTTAATCAACCGTCCGCTGTTGATTGAACGTTTACGTCAGGTGATTGCCTTACGTGTGCGCCGTCCAGAACGGCATTTTGCCCTGTTGTTTATCGATCTTGACCGCTTTAAAGGCATCAATGACTCTCTGGGTCACGCTGTCGGCGACGCCTTGTTGATCGAACTGGGCAAACGAATGCTCGAGAGCGTGCGTGCCTCGGACACGGTGGCGCGTCTTGGGGGTGACGAATTTACAATCTTGCTCGACGAGGTTCAAGACCTTAGCGACGCCACTATGGTTGCCGAACGACTTCAAAAATCCTTGCTCCAATCGGTCTGGATCGATGACTTCGAGATTCACATCTCGGCGAGCATTGGCATTGTGACCAGCAACATGGAATACCTCGAGCCGCAGGATGTGCTGCGCGATGCGGACATCGCCATGTATCACGCCAAAGCGGCTGGACGGGCGCAGAATGTGATCTTTGATTTGAACATGCGTCAAACCATTTTGACCCGCAATGAACTCGAGACTGACTTGCGGCTCGCCATTGCCCATCAGGAACTGTTTGTCTGTTATCAGCCGATTGTCTCGGCGACCGACAACTGCATTGTTGGTTTTGAAGCGCTGGTTCGCTGGCAACATCCGACCAAGGGTTTGATTGCGCCGCTCGAGTTTATTGGGGTGGCAGAAGAGATTGGCATGATCGCCGAGATTGACTTGTGGGTCATGGAAACGGCGGCACGTCAGGTCAATATGTGGCAAACTCAATTTCCAGAGCTTGGTCGCCTATCCTTGAACGTCAATTTCTCGAGCAAAGATTTTAACCAGCCAAATCTGCACGAACGCATCAAACAAACCTTAAAAGCCTGTCGTTTTGATCCCAAACAAATGCGTTTGGAAATCACCGAAAGTATTTTGATTCAAATTGCGCCGCACGTCATGAACAATTTTGAACGGCTTCGGGCGACCGGAATTCAGTTGCACATTGATGATTTTGGCACTGGCTATTCGTCGCTCAGTTACCTGCAACAAATGCCAATCGATGCCCTGAAGATTGATCGGTCTTTTACCCAGAAACTGCACGCCCTCGAGAGCGCCGAATTGGTCAAAACCATGATCGCCATGGCGCAAGCGCTCCAATTAAAAGTCATCGCTGAAGGTGTCGAAACCATCGAGCAATTGAATCAATTGCGTTCGCTGGGATGCGGCTTTGTGCAGGGATATTACCTGGCAAAACCCTTAAAAACCTTGGATACGGAAAACCTGATTCGCCAAACCGTCAACGGCGAGAACACGCACTTACAAGCCTGCAAGCTTGCCCTAGCCTGAGTACAGACTCGAGCATCCACCGCAATGATTAACTCGAGTGGATGCTTTGTGCTGTCGTCGTCACGTAGCAATAACCTTTTCAATCAGGAGCTATTTTGAAAAGTGGGTTGACCCTCGAGAAATCAAAATTATTCTTTGAAAATCACCAAGAAGTAGTGGCGCGTCTGCCTTAATTTGGTGGGTGAGATTTTCGTATGACACACGTTTTAAGGCTCGAGCTGCCCACCATAATAAGCTGGACACGCTAGTAGGGTGCGCCTTGCGCACCAAAAGTACGTTGTCCCTACTCCCGTTGGTCGGAAATGTTTTAGGAAAAAACTCTAAAACATTTCGGGGAGATACTTAGTAACGGTGCGAGAGGCGACCATGCCCGTTAGCGGTTTCGCCCGTGAGTGACCATGCCCGTTAGGTGCGTTTTATGGTCAAGAAGGTGCGTCTTGAGACCAAGAAGACGCGCACCCTATAAAATTGCCCCTAAACCCTGACATCTCATGTTTGTCATGAGTGCGTTATCACCTGGTTTTCACGGCTCACTCGAGTTTATGAACTAGACTTTTTAAAATCAGTTTTAAAGGAGTCGCGTATGGGTGATCTCGAGTCAGGTCAAAAAGATGGTTTAGATACGACTGCAATTCCCGAACTTGTCGCAATTCCTCCTAACTCGACGAGGCGCAAGTTGTTACGCGCTGGTGGGGTGTTGGCGGTCACAGCGGCTGTGATCGCTGGGGCAAGGGAGGCGAACGCGAACCTGCGTGGTTTCTCGAGCGATGTGAAGCCTCAAAAACCTTTGCTGAACACGAGAAAAACTGGGAAACCCGCAATTCCTGCGCTCGAGATCGTGGTGTTTAACCGCCTTGCCATCGGTTGGCGTCCTGGTGATCTGGAGGCTTTTCGTAAAATACCAGGCAGCAACGGCGAAAAACTGCGCTCCTGGACTGAGCTTCAACTGAGTCCAGAAAAGATTGCTGACCCTGACTGCGACGCCAAAATTGCCAACCTCGAATCGCTGAATAAACCGCTCGAGGTGGCATGGGCGGATTATTACAAGAATCTGGACGAGAAAGACGACCAGAAATACCAGAAAATGGGCATTCCAACGCTCGAGGCGCGGCTTGCCACGATCACGCGAATGGTTTTCAGCAAACGTCAGTTGCTCGAGGTGATGGTCGATTTCTGGCACAATCATTTCAACGTTCACCCCGAACGCGACGATTCGATCAAACCAACCTTCATGAGTTACGACCGCGATGTGATTCGCGTCAATGCCTTCGGTAATTTTCGGGTGATGCTCGAGGCGGTCGCAAAGCACCCCGCCATGCTGCGTTACCTCGACAATGCCTCGAGCAACCGCGCTGGTCCAAACGAAAATTATGCCCGCGAATTGTTCGAGTTGCACACGATGGGCGCGGAAAATTACCGTGGCGTCGGGCGTCAACGCGATGTTGCGGGTTATGCTGGGGGGCAACCAGAAGCCTATGTGGACGATGATGTTTACGAGGCGACCCGTTGCTTTACGGGTTGGCGTATCGATGACAACACCGACGAACCTGGTTTTATCAACACGGGTCAGTTCGCATTTTTTCAACCTTGGCATGACCGTTTTCAAAAAACCGTGCTCGGGCGTTATCTGCCACCCGACCAACCAAGCACAAAAGACGGTCAGGACGTGCTTGACGCCCTGGCAGCCCACCCTGGCACGGCGCGTTATATTGCCCGCAAATTGACCCGACGCCTGATCTCGGATAAACCTCCGCAAAATGTGATTGATGCCGCCGCCAAAGCCTTCCTCGAGCATCAAAATTCGCCAGATCAGATCAAACATGTGATTCGCAGCATTGTGCTTTCTAAAGAATTCTCGAGCACTTGGAGCGAGAAAATCAAACGCCCCTTGGAGCGTTTTGTCAGTGGTTTAAGGATTCTCGAGACGGACATCAAAATGAACGAAGACATGCTCTGGACGACCTATTACATGGGGCAAGCTTTGTTCGATCATCGTCCGCCAGATGGCTATCCCGATTTCCGTGAGGCTTGGGCGTCCAGCTCTGGATTGCTGCGCACATGGCAATTTATGAACGGCATCGCCCAGGATTGGGACGAGAAATATAAATCTGGTGTCATGAAAACCAATAGCAATCGCCGCAAACCGATTGAGATTGCCGATTTCTGGCTTGAGCGACTGCTGGGGCGCAAACCCCACCCGCTCG
>JANLWR010000619.1:0-4362 GCA_031364625.1 Deinococcales bacterium
CCAAAGCCTATCAAACGGCGGTTTCTCGAGATGACACAAACGTGCAGGCGTTGACGGGTTTGGCATATTCGAACGCAAAATTGGGACGCGACACGGATGCCGAGGCGGCACTGAAAAAGGCGGCTGGCGACAAGTTCGAGCCTAAACTGATTGCCCGCATGTATTTGCTTTCAGGGCGTTTGGACAAGGCGAATGGCTTGGTTGATGCACTGGTGAAAAGCAGCCCGACCACTGCCGAATACGGTTATTGGAACGGCGTTGGCGCAATGTGGTCTGGGCGTTTTGACGATGCTCAAAAAGCCTTTGAGGGTAGCTTGAAGCAACAAACCGATCTCGAGACGGCGCGTCAGGCATTGGCGTTTTTTATGCCAGAACGCCGCAAGATTGGGGCATTAAAACTGACCGGTGATGCTTTAAAATCTTATCAACTCGGTGTGGCACTGCTCGATTTGGGCAACAGCTTGGACGCGCTCGAGGCGCAAACGGCGTTTTCAAAAGCGCTTGCGGCAAACCCTGACAATGCACAGTTAAAGTTTTTTGTGGCGCAAGCCATGTACAAGTCGGGCAACACCGATGACGCGGTGGAATTATTGATTGAGGTTTTAACCACGATGGACACGAACGTTGCCGTCATGACCGCGTTGGCTGTGGCTTACGCCGATCAGGGTCGTTTTGACAAGACCCTCGAGTTGCTGGGAACAGCCACCAAGTTTGATCCCAAGTATTCGCTCGGTTGGTATTTTTCGGGGGTCATGAATTTTGGTTTGGCGCAGGAAGAAGCGATTGCGGGTACGCGCAACACGTATTTGGCGGCGGCAAAGGATGCGTTTACCAGGTCGGTTGGAATCGACAGTTACTTAAAAACCTATGTCCAACCGTATTTAACGGCGATCAAGTAAGCCATTTGTTCTAAAATTTAAGTTTGTATTGTTTGGGACGGCATAAAGTCGTCCCATTTTATTTTGAGGCTCGAGGTTTTGATTTGACATTTATCGAATTAGAATCTAAGATTTGATTCGAGAAACAACGAATCAGAAAGAGGAGTATTTATGCCCGAAACACCCGAAACCATCGAAATTGCCAGAAAATTTGATGCGATCACAAGACAAGTCGCAAGTGGTTTTAAAAGACAACTCGAGCTTGCCAGAATTGAGCAAAACCATGAAGCCATTGTGCAGAACGAAATCAAACTTGGCATCATGATTGCCGCTCGAGGATTGTTTGCGGGAACGTACAAAAGTGTGACCAGCACTAAGCCAGACGGCAATTGGAGCGAGACGTGAGCAGTCACAAGCCAACGCCCAACAACACCGTATCGCTCGAGCAACGTGCGGATTTTTTCAAGGCGCTCGGGCATCCCAGCCGCGTTTTGATCGTCAATTTATGCAGGCAAAAATCGCGCCACACCGAAGAACTCGCCAGCATCTTAAGCATCACGCCAGCCACAGTCAGCCATCACCTCAAGCAACTCGAGGCGGTTGGAATTCTCGAGGGCATCAAAGACGGGTATTACCAAAATTACAGCGTCAAAAAAAGCGTGCTCGAGCAAACGCTGGCGGCACTGGTGAGTTTGCAAGAGGTGCAACTCGAGGCAAATTTAGAGACCGACGGTTTTAGATTGAAAGTGTTGAACACGTTTTTACAACGCGGGCGACTTCGTGCAATTCCAGCCCAACGCAAAAAACGCGACATCGTGCTCGAGAAAATCTTGGAGGCATTCGAGTTTGACCACCATTACCCAGAGCGCGAAGTCAATTTAATCTTGTCCGAATTTCACGAAGATTTCTTTACCCTGCGCCGCGAGCTTATCGGCGCAGGCTTGATGACCCGTGAGAAAGGCATTTACTCGAGAATTCCTGGTGTGACCCGCGTGAACTTGGAAGGTGATCGGGGTTTGTAACGCCATGATTTACTTTGGCAAGTCCAGCACTTGCAACGCCCGATTAACAGCGCTGACAAAGACCATGCCCATGCCGTTTGGGGCAATCTGCCAATCGTCCACGGCAACTTGTGCCGCCAAATCCGCCAGTGGTCGCTGTGTGTTGCTGCGCAAATCCCACTCGAGCACGGAATGCGTTTTTGCGTTCTGCATTGGAATGAACACGAGACGATTGGCATCGCGGAAACGATACGATCCAAACCACGGCAGGCGGCGTGTTTTGCCAGAATTGGCGTCGAGTACGAACAAGCCGTTTCGAGCCTTGCTATCAAAAGCCACGTAATAGATCACAAAACGCCCTTTTGGACTGATGCCAATTCCCCGAAAATTGAGAGCGCTCGAGAATGCTTTGATCGTTTTGGTTTTCAAATTGAGTGTCATCAATTCTCGATCTCGAGTGCCCGCTTTGCGTTTACCGTTCAAAACCAAGGTTTGTTCGTTTAACCAGCCGCTCAGACCACCGCCGTACAAGACCGCCACCGCTCGAGTTTGGGTCAGAACCAAGCGCGGTGAAACCCTCAGATTTGCCACAAAAACCGTGGTTCGTTGCGTGTCAAACCGTCCAGCATCGCTCGAAACCGTCCAGGCAATTTGCTGCTCACCTGGCGAGAAAATCAGCGAATTTGCAGGAACACTGACCCGTTCGCCTGTTGCCAGTCGTTCGATGCGGGTGGTTGAGCCGTTTAAAATTGCAAATTTTTCGGAGGGTGAAAGCCGAACCACGCTCGAGAATTCTCGTCTGGTATCGCCGGGGTTGTTGGCATCAATACTGTACAGCGCGGCAGCCGAAGCGTTCCTTGGTTTATCCAAGTAAATCACTCGGCTCGAATCGGCAGACCAAAACGGTGCAACGCAACATCCAGCGCTCGAGATGGCTCGAGGGAGAGCTTCAGGCGCGTCGGTTTCGCTGGCTGGGGTTGCTGGGGCGCGGTAAATTCGGCTGGGATACTGGATCGAACCCTCATTTGGCACGGCAGGAAATGGCAATTTGTAATTGTTCAGTAACGCCCCTCCCCGCCTGGCGACAGGTTGATCCTCGAGCGATTGCCACTTTCGGGGTTGACTTAAGTCTCGTTGGTACCCACGCCCAAAACTGCCGACCAAGGCAAGCGTATTCCAATCGGCAGCAATAAACCCGACCGGATTCAAGAAACGCTGATGGCTGGTATCCCGAATCTCGAGATGCAAATGCGGGGCGCTGATGCAGGTAAACTGCGAGTCGCCCGACAAGCCGATTTGTTGACCTCGTTTGATGCGTTGCCCAATTTTTAAGCTCGAGCGGCGCAACAAATGCCCGTACAAACTCGATAAATTGCCCGCATGATTCAGCACCAGGTTGTGCGGTGGACTGCCGTGTGAACCATCGATTTCGGAGACCACACCATCACCGATGGCAAGCACGGGCGTACCACACGGAGCACTGAAGTCCATACCGAAATGAATGCCCTGCCCGGAACGGTAATCGCTGTTACGGCGGCGGTATGCGCCCGTGGTGTTGCCGTACAACTGCCCCAGCAGCCACGAATTGACTCCAGGCTTTCCAGCGAACGGTAAGGAAAATTGTCTCGAGGGCGGCGCGATTCTTGAATCTGGCAGGGCAGAACCAGAATGAGACATTGCCACCGAAAATACGGCAACAAAGCTAAGGCTAAACCCCAATAGTACCTGCACAGCTCGAGTGGTCATGATAGTGGTTATAAACGTTTTCAGGTTTGCTTGCGGGGTTGCACACTACGATCAAACGCGACGCTAGACTTGCATCAACGCCGCGAGCACGGTCACGACCAAATCGTTCCAGGGTCAACTTTTCCTTCAGTGCCGCCCACCCAATTCGCCCGACCAAATCGGGCGGCATCGAGCATCGCCTGACAACCATGCCAGCAAATACGGCATAATGAAGCAAAGATGCTGCGTTTGTTTGACACCCCACATCACGAATTGGACGGCGTGCGGCTCGAGATTGCGCCCACCAAACCCGCCGCTTTGGCACTTTTTCTGGCAGTCCATGGCGACTGGGTAGACCGTGAGCGGCTGATGTTGATGTTTGCACCAGACTTGAACGAATCTGCGGGACGCCATCATTTGCGAGTGTTACTGAACCGAACCAAACAATTGAACTGGGTGACAAAGCTCGAGGCGCAAGCCACGCGTTTGAGATTTATGATTCCGAGTGATGTCAAAGCCTTTCGGGAAGCCATTGGACGCGGCGATCACCACGAAGCGCTGGTATTGCATCAAAAACCAATGCTGAAAGGTTTTCACGTCGGTGCGCCCGAATTTGAAGCCTGGTGCGGCATTGAGCGCGAGGCATTTGTTCGGGCGTGGACGGAAGCAGCTTTAAAACGGGCGCGACAATTGCTGGAAACCAACCCAAACGCCGCCGCTCGGGTTTTAAAAACGGTGCTCGAGCAAGATGATCTGGC
>JANLWR010000669.1:0-7753 GCA_031364625.1 Deinococcales bacterium
GTCAGTCAACAATCAAAGCTTTTGACACGTTGGGCAAAAATGCGTTCCGCGTTGCCCCAACCAGTATTTTTCAATTGGTGTCCCGCACCTCGAGCAAGGCTTGCCAGCAGAGTCGTAGACGTGATGCTCCAGTTGAAAATAACCTGGGTTGCCGTCTGGTTGCTGGTAGGAATTGTCTGAAAGGGTGCTGCCACCAGCCTTCACCGCTTTCTTCATGACTTCGATGATGGCGCTGTGCAAGCGCTTAGATTGGGCTTTAGAAAGTTTGCCAGCTTCAGGATGAATTTTGGCTGCCCACAGGCTTTCATCGGCGTAAATGTTACCGACGCCCGCCACGGGCTTTTGACTTAACAGTGCGGGTTTGACTTTAGAAACTTTTGCCATTGCCTGCGTGAAAGGCTCGAGTTTGAAATCTTCGCCGAGCGGTTCTGGACCCATTGCCGTCAGTGTGCCAATGTGTGCCCAAGCATTTTTGGGAACCACTTCCCAAAAACCAAAACGCCTGGCGTCCACATAACTCACCTCGCCAGCGTCGGTGCTTAAACGCAGGCGTTCAAAACGTGGGATTTCTTCACTCGAGTTTGGGAATCGAAAACCGCCCGTCATCTTAAGATGCACGATCACGTCTTGGTCGTCTTCCAGCCTGAAAATTAGGTACTTCCCGCGACGCTCGAGTTTGGTGATTTTACGCCCGACGGCATTTAAAGTGTTGCGGTATCGTTCGGGGTCGCCGTGGACAATGTTGGTGATGGTGCGTCCCAACAGGTACGGCTCGAGGGCGCGGCGGGTGGTTTCGACTTCTGGAAGTTCGGGCATGAATAAGGCAGTTTAAAGCTTTCAGAACATGGCAATTGTGTGGTCGCTCGAGATGCCAAACCCGTTAAAACTCGAGCGTCCCCTCGTACAATGCTCGCCCAACAATTGCGCCCTCAATCCCGACCCGCTCGAGCAAATCCAAGTCCTTAGCACTTGCCACGCCGCCACCCGCCACCAAACGCCCAGCCCAAGCCGCACGAATTTCCTCGAGTGGGCGTTCATCCAAACCCTCGAGCGTGCCATCACGGGTGACATCGGTGTAAATCAGGGTGCGCACGCCCTGCGCCCAAACTTTTGCGGCAAGGTCGGTGGCGTGCGTGTGACTCGTCTCCTGCCAACCCTTGACCGCCACCAAACCGTCACGCGCATCGATGCTGACAATCACCGCGCCCACCCCGAAAGACTCGAGAATGCTGTCCACAATCTCGGGATTTGTCACCGCCACCGTACCGATCACCACCTGCTGCACCCCACCCTCGAGCAAGATTTTCGCGGCTTGTAAACTGCGCACGCCGCCGCCAACCTCAACAGGCACGTTCAGGGTTTTGGCAATCTCAAGAATAATGCTGCGGTTTTCACCCGCGCCCGTCGCCGCGTCCAAATCCACCAAATGCACCAAGCCCGCGCCCTTGGCAACCCAGTGTTTTGCCGCCTCGAGCGGATGCTCAAAATAGACCGTCTCGAGCTTTGGATCGCCCTTAAAAAGCCTGACGGCACGACCACGTTGAATGTCCACGCAAGGAATCACTTCGACCATAACGGCAGCGTAACATCAACCGCGTCAATGTGAAACTCGAGTTGGCTAGGGGCATTTACGACTGACTCGAGCGTTAAACTTATGCCGTGCGACTGCCATCAAAACGTTATTTGCTGCAACTCTTCCCGCCCGCTCAAATACTGCTGGCAATTTTAGCGGCGGCTGTTCTCACGTTTGCCACCAGTTTAATTCCCCGCCCGATTTACAACGCTGGAGAGCAAACCCTACAATTTGGTTATCCAATGCCGTTCGCGTCGGTTATTCTCGAGCAACCTAGCAAACCCGTCACACCCGTTTTTGTCTCGATTATGGATACTCGAGGTGCAAAAATCGATTGGAATTTGGTGCTGGTCAACATCTTGTTTTACTTGACCGCATTTGCCCTGGCACGAATATTTTTTAGAAAACCTCGAGCGGCAAGCCTCGAGACAGATCAGAACATGCGCTCATGAAGTGTGTATTGTAAGATCAGATCAAGTTTTCAACCAAAACCATGAACGATTCCCGAGTCCAACATTTGCCCCCCGAACTTATTCGTGATTTAAAACCTCACATAGGCAGCTTGCTCGAGGTGACAGCCATCAGTGGCGGCATCACCAACCGAAATTTCAAACTCGAGACTGAAAACGGCGCTTTTATGCTGCGTCTTGCTGGAGAACGCACCGAACTTTTGGGCATCAATCGCGCTCACGAATTCACTTGTGCGCAAACCGCGTTTCAAGCTGGGGTTGGTGCAGAACCGATTGTCTTTCTCGAGCCTCATATGGCAATTCTGACGCGGTTTGTTGGGGCTGCGCAAACGCTGGATGTAGACAGTGCCCAAAATCACCTCGAGCCGATTGTCGGGCTTCTGAGGCACTATCACAACGCCCCCAAATTCCCGTCCAGTTTCAACCCATTTCAAACCGTCAGGAACTATCACAGCCTGGCGCTCGACTACGGCGTGAAATTTCCTCAAGATGCGCCTCGAGTTTTGATCCAAATGACGCACATCGAAACCGCGCTGCAACCCCACGCTCAAGAATGCCCATGTCACAACGACCTGCTGCCAGCCAACCTTTTGTTTGACGGCTCGAGTCTTTTCATTGTGGACTGGGAATACGCTGGCAACGGCAACCCATTTTTTGATCTTGGCAACCTAGCCGTCAACCTCGAGCTTGATACCGCACAATGCCAAGAATTATTGCGTCTGTACTTTGGAATCTCGAGTTCAGAATTGCTGGCACAACTTCACCTCATGCGCTTGGTATCCGACTTGCGCGAGGCATTCTGGGGATTTTTGCAAGCAGGCATCTCGAGCCTAGCATTTGATTTTATGGGATACGGCGAAAAGCACCTCGAGCGGTTTCGGCAGAATGTGGCAACGGATGAATTTGAGTTGTGGTTGAAGGTTTTGATGGCTTGATTGAAGTTTTTAACTGACCGCGAAATCCATGAGTTTTCGGGCATCAGGCGGTTGAAAACCAAGCACAATATCCGACTTTGGAACACCAGCCTCGAGCAGTAAACTGGTGATGCTTGGCAGTGTGAAATCTTGTTGTACCCAGAATTTATGATCTTTTAAATCCACATGCAGCAAAACATCATGCACACGCCCATCTGGTTTCCAACCAACGCTTAACACTTGATAATGCCCACGCTCCTTATCAATCACAACTTGAGATTCAATAAGACCATTTAACCTGGCATCATCTTGATAGCTTAAAAATAACGTCTCTAACAGGCTGGGGTACTCTACTCGATCCATTGCACGACCTCCTCTGATTCATGGTCAAAAACAAGAATGCGTAAGTTGAACCGAACAATCATCTTTTGTGTAAATTCCAATTTCGAGAATGACTTCCAAACCGCTTGAGGAACAGCCAAATACAAAACCCTGTTCGGTTCTTCAGATTCCAAAGCCAATACATATGACAGGTACTGCCCAACAGCATCCTGAAATGCTGAAAGCGCCGAAATCTCGAGAAAACTTTTGACTTCCACCGCGATTTTTTTTGTGTCCCGTTCCGCAATCAACAATGCTTCAGCACGAATATCGACAAACATTCGCACACCACCAAATACAAGCGCCGTATTTTCGGCTGTGATTGTCCAACCATCACGCTCGAGCGCGTGTTTTACGGCATTGTGGTATTTGTCGAGTGCTGGCACAAACACAGCCTACAAAGATTTTTTGCAATTGACAACACGCGGCACATCAGGGTTTCTCGAGCCTAGCATTTGATTTTATGGGGTACTTTGAAAAGCACCTCAAGCGGTTTCGGCAGAATGTGACGACACAAGATTTTGAGTTGTGGTTGACGGCACTCGAGCGAGGTTGAGCCTTCTCGAGATATTCAGAGCGTACACTCTGGTTCATGACAAGTGCCAACACCCAAATTGATAAGCGTCGAATTTTGTTCTGGGTGCTGGCTTTTCTTGGTTTTGCCGTTGTCGGATACGTGTGTCACTGGTGGAGCGGAGATGCCAGAAATGCCAGTGTTTTTGCCACTCCTAATTTTGATGTTTTCTTTGGTCCTCGAATAACACGAACATTGCTTGAAATGATGTTGGTTTCGTTGTTGGTGCTGGTCGTTTCTGGATGGTTGAAATTTTCAAATCAAACTCGAGTTCGCTTGCTGGCAGCACTCAAAACCTATGGCGTTTTTTTGCTGATTGTTCTCAATCCACCAGTTCTGGCAACGGCTGCCTGGTTCTCAACTAGCCCTGACCTCGATCACGGTTGGTTTGTGTTGGTCTTTTTTGTGCTTGTTGAGATCATCCTCGAGTTGGTGGTGATCTTTCGGTTGAGACGTGTGTTATTTGCATTTTTACGTTCGTTGTTTATTTCTTTGCCAGTGCTGCCTGCAACATTTTGGGGCTTGTGGTTTGGTTTTGTGCTCTGGTCGTTGCAACCTGCGATTACGTTAAGTTGTTTAGCAAATCCAAATCTTCAACTTCCTACAAGTCAACTGGAAAGTCAGATATTTTATCGTTGGGTGAATCGTCTCGAACCCATTCCAAAAACCGCGTCGTTGCCGCCAGTGGATTTCATCACAGAATTAAAAGCGGTACCACCAAACATTCTTCAAGACGCTTGCCAGCCAAAAGCAGCCTTTAGCTTTCTTCCAGCGCATCATGTCTTCTGGCTTGACCTGGGGTTTTACGCCAAAGATGGACTGGCTTACAGGGCAAAAGCAAAAGTGACTGTCTGGGAAAACTTAGAACTTCAACTGGTCGATACTTGGCAAGTGCAAAAAGATTCAACTGCCGCAGCAAAAGCTAAGCCCCCAAATAAACGCAAAACCACTGGAGAATCAGGCACAATCGGGCAGCAACTCGAGCCACTGTTTCAAGTTGTGCCTGATCTGCGGCAAAGTCCATGTGTTGGGTTTACGCGACCAAAATCAGTAACGAATAATTCAAGAATCGTTGCTGATTTTGACACCTCAAGCACCTTGAAAAACTTGTACATCATTCGATCAGGGAAGCTCGAGCGTGAATGGAATTACGAGCAGATTCGAGCTTCGTTGGAACGCATTTCGCAGCGACTTGGGTATGGAAAGGTTAAGACCTGGAATGAACAGAAATTATTTGACAATGCGATCTCCTCCTGCTCTTCAAACAAGCCGTATTACGGTCTGCAAATGCTCGAGGATCGTTATGCGTCCTATATTCCACAAATTGAAGTGAGGGCAGGGACGAATGGGTTCAATGTTCTTTTGTTGTTCTCAACTCGAAAGCCAAGCCTGAGCATTACCAAACTCTCAAAAACGGAGCCTTCTTTTGAAGAAAAAATTTACGAATTTTTACCAACAGAAGATGACATTCCTTGGAGTTATGTTTCGACGAACGACCTCGAGTACAACGCTACGCCGCTCATTTCACAAAGAACGATGAAATAATCCTGAAGTGCTCAAGGCTTTTCGAGCACCATCAACTTTGTATAGGTGCAAGTGCAATGTGCGCAATATAGCTCCCGCTACCGTCTTTGCCTTTATACCGCTCGAGCACCTCAAACAACTCGAGTTGTAAGGCTTTGGCATCGCTAAAATCGAGGCGCAGTTGATCTTCCCACAAGGATAAAATCGCGGGCGCGGTCGGCTCGAGCGGGTTGATGTCAATGGGTTTGAGCGGGTGTGGTCCGTGCCGCACGACCAGTTTCCCGTCTTCGTTTTGCAGCACGCTGATGCCAATTTCTTTGGCGGTTTTGACGTTGACCATTTGCATGGCGGCTTCTAAAAAATGCTCGAGAAACCTCTTAAACAACGGTTCAAATTCGCGCAGCAGCATGTCGGCTGGGCTGGCAAAATGCGTGGCATCGAACGGCACAAAGAACACTTCGGCAACGGCGCTGTACTGTTTGATGCTGCGTCCGCGTCGGGGTTTTTGTTCGGTCATCTCGAGGAACCCGAGTTTGATTAAACGCTTGATTTGGTAGAGCAGCGTGTTCAAGCTGATGCTCATTTCTTGGGCAACCTGATCGGCGCTGCAAACGCGTCCAACAAAAGGCTCGAGAAACTTCAGGCTGTTCGGCTCGAGCAATTCGGCGGCGCGTGTGGGGTCGTGCAGCTCGAGTATTTCTCTACTACGAAAACTGTTGAACATTCGTAGCAGATTAAACCTAATCTCTGTTTCAGGTCAAGCCAGACTTGAGAGGAATTTTATGTTGCATCAAACTTTAATGCCGCCAAGTCCCAAATCAACCGCCAAGCCACTCATTTCGCTTTCCAAGGTCAGCAAGGTTTTTGACACCCCGTCGGGCGCATTCACGGCGCTGCAACACATCAATCTCGAGGTGAAAGCCGGAGAATTTGTTTCGATAGTCGGAAAATCTGGCAGTGGAAAATCCACGTTAATCAACATCATGATCGGCATCGATTCGCCAACTTCTGGGCAGGTTGTTGTGGCAAACAGCGCGGTTCATGCCCTCAACCAAGAACAACTGGCGGTCTGGCGCGGCACAAGTGTCGGCGTGATCTTTCAGTTTTTTCAACTGCTGCCCACGCTGACCGTTGCCGAAAACATCATGCTGCCAATGGATTTTTGCAACACCTACCCACCAGCCGAGCGCCGCAAACGCGCACTTGGTTTGCTCGAGAAACTTGGCATCCTCGAGCAAGCCGATAAACTCCCCAGCGACCTTTCAGGCGGTCAGCAACAACGTGCCGCCATTGCCAGGGCGCTGGCAAATGACCCGCCGTTGTTGGTGGCGGACGAACCCACGGGCAACCTCGATTCCAAAACCTCTGAAGTTGTGATGCAGCTTTTTTTAGGGCTGGTCAAAGAGGGCAAAACCGTGGTGATGGTCACGCACGAACGCGACTTTGGACGGTATTTCACGCGTTCAATCAACCTGGCGGACGGTGTGATTCAGCCTAAACAACTCGAGGTTGGCGTATGAATATCAGCTCTCGTTGGAAGAAATTATTGGGCGATGTCAACGCCACCCAAGGGCGCACCCTGATGATGATTTTGGCAATCGCGGTTGGCGTGTTTGGCGTTGGCACGATTCTGAACGCCTACGCGATTTTGACCCGCGAGATCAAACAAAATTACGTCAGCACCAACCCCGCATCGGCGTTGCTCGAGTTGGACAAAGTTGATGATGCCTTGGTGAACGCGGTTCGTTTGCGTCCAGAAATTGCGGCAGCCGAAGCCAGTTCGGCGGTCGCGGCAAGGCTCGAGTTTAAACCCAACGAATGGATGCCGTTGCTGCTGTTTGTGATTAAAGACTTTAAGACCATGCGAATCAACACCTTCACCCCCGAGGTGGGCGTGTTCCCGCCACCCACGGGTTCGATGCTGCTCGAGCGTGAGGCGTTGCGATTGGTCAACACCAACATTGGCACTTCGTTGCGGGCGCAAACCCCAAACGGTGCGAAAACGGGGTTGCTGATTTCTGGCACGGTTCACGACCCTGGTTTAGCCCCAGCAGGACAGGAACAAACCGCTTACGGCTACATCACACCAGCCACGCTCGAGCAACTGGGTGAAGCGAAAACCTTGCACCTGCTGAAAATTATTGTCAAAAAACAGCCACTCGAGCCTCGAGCCATTGAAAGCACGGTGGCGGGTCTGGCGGTTTGGTTGAAATCGCTTGGGCGGGTGGTCGATGAAATTCGGATTCCGCCGCCCGCCAAGCACCCGCATCAAACGCAAATGACCGCGATTCTGACCATGCTCCTGATTTTTAGCTTG